>NZ_JAYAZJ010000095.1:0-24428 GCF_037273965.1 Claveliimonas sp.
ATCGTAACATTTGTAACAATTCTGTAATATTTACAAAAGATAAGAAAACATAAACGAAAGATCGAGGAGGTTGTTTATGAATTCTAATCTTAAAAGAGGATTGTTCTTAGTTACTTTGGCAGGAGTAATTTCAATTTCCGGGGAGACAGCAAAAGCAGCTGATTCGGATAAAGCTACAGAAGCAGCGCTTCCGAATGTGGGAATTGAAGCGGTATTAAATGACTGTTACGCGTCAGATGAAAAGATTAATGTGGAGAGTTATTTAGTGCCGACAGAAAAAGGAGAGTATTCAGATATGGCGTTCACAAACGTGGGGACAGATACTTTTCTGTTTGTGCGAAGTGAACCAACGACACAGAGTGAATGGGTAGGAAAGTTGTATACGGATTATGCAGCCCAGATTATCGGACCAGTAGGAGAATGGACAAAAATTCGGTCGGGTTCCGTAACAGGGTATGTATATACAGACTATATTATAATAGGAAATAAGTCACAGCAAAAAGCCCAGGAACTCATACAAAATTCTGAAGGCCAGACAGAAGAGGAGGCCTTCCGCTACGCCGAATCCAGGCAGGAGGAAGAGGAACGGCTGGCAAGAGAAGCAGCAGAAGCCGCCGCAGCTGCACAGGAAAGGGCAGAGGCAGAAAGACAAGCCCGGGAAGCGGCAGCTGCCAAGGCGGCTCAGGCTGCATCAAGTATCGGACAGGCAATTGTAGATTATGCCTGTCAGTTTGTCGGAAATCCGTATGTATGGGGAGGGACAAGCCTTACAAATGGAGCAGACTGTTCCGGTTTTGTCCAATCTGTATATGCACATTTTGGGATCAGCCTTCCGCGGACTACCTGGGATCAGGAAAATGTGGGTACAGGCATCAGCTATGACCAGGCATTGCCGGGGGATTTGATCCTGTACGAAGGACATGTGGGAATTTATATGGGAGATGGACAGATAGTAAATGCCATCAATCCTTCAAAAGGAATCGGAGTCATTCCTGCAACCTGCATGAGCATAAAGACCGTTCGACGAGTATTGTAAATGAAAGTTTCCCTTGTCAGGCGCATTTGCAGGATGATAAAATGGGATTGCACAAGATATCATTAGCAGGATGAGGGAAACCAGATGAAACGCATATTGTTGATCGAGGATGACAAAGATTTGAACAAAGGGCTGGTATATGACCTGGAAATGCATGATTACAGGGTATATCCAGCTTTTTCTTTATCGGAAGGAATGTTATATCTGGAAGAAAATAAAGTGGATCTGATTTTGCCGGATGGAAATCTTCCGGATGGAGATGGATTTGATTTTTGCCGGCAGGTGAAGAAAGAAAAGGAGACAGCGGTTATTTTTCTTACGGCAAGAGATATGGAGCAGGATGAACTGCAAGGATTTGACTGCGGAGCGGACGACTATATCACAAAGCCCTTTCATATGCCGATCCTTCGCCGGAGAATAGAGGCGGCGCTTCGCAAAACCGGCCGGCAGGAGCAAAGAAGAGAGAACTCTGTATACCGGGATGACGCGCTTCTTATCGACTTTGAAAATCTGCAGGCCAGACTGAACGGCAGGGAACTCCTGCTGACACCGACGGAATTTCGGATCTTAAGACTGATGACTGTAAATAGGACAGTGACAAAACAGCTTTTACTGGAAAAAATCTGGGATACATCAGGCAGTTTTGTAGATGAACATACTGTTGCAGTCAATATCAACCGTCTTCGGAAAAAGCTGGAAGGGAGCGGGCACGAATATATTAAGACGGTGTACGGCATGGGATACCAGTGGAGGGGGATGGAAATATGAGGCCGGGTATGGAATTGATTTTGGCGGGAACCCTGCTGGGAGCTGCTTTGATCATACTTTTGCTCGCCGTGCTGGCGCTGCTTTTGACAAGAAAAAATCTGACGGAATACAGTCGGAAGCTTTCCTATACACTGGATCGCATGATAAGCGGAGATAAGGAGATTGCCTTTGAGGAAGAAAAGGAGACACTGATCGGAAGAATACAGGTCAAAATGAGACAGGTCTACGAGATTATGCAGGCTCAGGCAGATCAGAGATGGGAAGAAAAGAAACAGATGGAAGAGATTGTCAGCGATATTTCCCATCAGGTTAAGACGCCTATTGCCAATCTGCGCATGTATCATGAGCTGGCGGCCCAGGAGCCTGAGAAAGCCGGGGAATTTATGGAGGCAGAGGAAAGGCAGATTGATAAGCTGGAATTTCTCATGAAGACTATGATAAAAATGTCCAGGCTGGAGACAGGACTGATAGAAGTAAAACCGCTGAAAAATAAGGTTTACGACCTGATTTTTCAGGCAGTGTGCACCATCGCTTTGAAAGCGGAGAAAAAAGAGATAGATATAGAGGTGGAATGCAGTGAGAACCTGGAGGCGCTGTTTGACAGGAAATGGACAGTGGAAGCGCTGGCCAATATTCTTGATAATGCGGTAAAATACAGCGGGAAGGGCAGCAGGATACGGATCAGAGCCGACAGGACGGACTATTTTGTGAGGATACGTGTGGAGGATGAGGGAAGAGGGATTCGGGAAGATAATCTTCCCAATATTTTTAAAAGGTTTTACCGGGAAAAGGAAAGCAATGATGTAGAGGGTGTGGGAATCGGACTTTATCTGACTCGTCAGATTATTATGCAGGAAAAAGGATTTGTAGAGGCGTTGTCCCGACAGGGGATCGGATCTGTCTTTTCTCTGCATTTGCCTGCTGATGTACCGGAGACTTTTGAGGGATAAGGCAGACAGAAGTCATAAGATTATCTCGAAACTGTGATATTTTTGAGAGCAGTTTGAGATAATCTTTTTTTATGATGTAGAAAACGGAGGTTTCCTTCACAGGAAAAATCGCAGGACAGAAAGGACAGAAGAATTATGAACTATATTTTGGAAGCACAGAACCTGAAAAAATATTATGGAAAAGAGCCCAACATTACAAAAGCATTGGACGGTGTCAGCCTTGCAGTGGGGCAGGGAGAGTTTGTCTCCATCATTGGAACCAGCGGAAGTGGAAAATCTACGCTTCTGAATATGCTGGGAGGTCTGGATGTGCCGGACTTTGGCGAAATTATTATTCGGGGAAAAAGATTGCCAAGATGAACGATGAGCAGCTTTCTATCTTCCGGAGGAGAAATATCGGATTTGTATTTCAGAATTACAATCTGGTTCCGATTCTGAATGTGTATCAGAATATCGTCCTTCCTATTGAGCTGGACGGGAATCAGGTGGATAAGGAGTATGTGGAAAAAATTATCCGTATGCTGCACCTGGAAGAAAAGCTGGAAAATCTGCCGAACAATCTGTCCGGCGGACAGCAGCAGAGGGTGGCGATCGCAAGAGCCCTTGCCAGCAAGCCGGCGATCATCCTGGCGGATGAGTCTACAGGAAATCTGGACTCCAGGACATCCCTGGAGGTGATGGAACTTCTGCGGATGACAAGTACGGAATTTGACCAGACGTTGGTAATGATCACACACAATCCTGAAATTGCTCAGGTGGCTGACAGGATGATCCGCATCGAAGATGGAAGGATCGTTAAAGGAGCGCCGTCTGTCAGGGAGAATCTGGGATAGAGGAGGAATAGAGATGCTTTTAGAAAATGACAATAAAAAATTTATCCGGACGTTATCCAACAACTGTCTGAAAGCAAATAAAATCCGCAATGCGATTGCTCTTCTTGCCATTATGCTGACGGCCCTCCTTTTTACGGCAGTAGCGACCATTCTCCAGGGGACTCAGATTAGTGTGCGGGAGCAGACGATCCGCCAGTCGGGAACAAGATTTATGGCTTCGATTAAATTCACAACGGCTGAAAAAACGAAAGAGCTTATGGAAGATCCGTTGTGGGAAACCGCGAGTGTAGAGCGGGTACTTTGGAAGATAGTGAATCCGGAGCTTATGGACATCAGTGTCAACATGGCGTGGATGGAGGAAACTTATGCAAAGAACAGTTATATGGAGATTGAGGAAGGGCATATGCCCGAGGAAGAATACGAGTTTGCCTGTGATACGGAGATTCTGCGGCTTCTGGGGATCCCGGAGGAAACAGGAACAAAGGTGAACATACAGTATCTGACGGATGAGGGAGTAAAAGAAGAAACCATGACGCTTAGCGGATACTGGGAGGGAGAAAAATATGAACAGACTGCTGAAGTGATGGTGTCGGAGGCATTCCTCGAAAAGAGGATTGATGAAAGCACCATCGCCCATGACGCCAGCGTCCCGGGATCTTACTGTATCCGCGGAAGCTTTGCTACGGATGAGGATGTGGAAGGCCAGTTAAACACGGTGATCGCCAACGCCGGATTTGATCCCGACGCAGAAAGAGGAGAAGAGGGATTTGTGGTTCATCACACGAATCCGGCCTATGAGAACAGGAATGAAATGGGAGGCGGAATGATAGCAGCAGCGGTTTTTGGAGTGCTGATGATCCTCCTGGCAGGCTATCTTATTATTTACAACATATTTCGCATTTCTATACTGAAAGATATTCGGCTGTACGGTCAGCTCAAAACGATCGGTACCTCGCCGAAGCAGCTGAAATATATGGTAAAGCGGCAGGGATATCTTCTGGCGCTGGCAGGGATTCCGGCAGGGCTTATCTTAGGCTGGCTTCTTGGAAATGTACTTCTGCCCCTTATCATGGCAAGTACAACAGTGGGAGAGTCTGTATTTATAATGCCCCATCCCGCTGTGTGGGTGGTGTCGGCAGCCTTTACCTTTCTTACCGTGTGGATCAGCTGCGGCCGCCCCGGAAAGCTGGCAGCCAGAGTATCTCCTGTGGAAGCGCTGCGATATCAGGACGGTGAGGAAGGCGGCAAAGCCAAAAAGAAAGGCAGAGATTCCCATCATCGGATTTTCCAGATGGTGTCGGCAAATTTAAAACGAAACAGAGGGAAGACAGTCCTTGTGGTCATGAGCATCGCCTTGAGCCTTATTCTTTTGAACAGCGTACTTGGTGCGACAGGATGCTTTGATAAAGAGATATATGTCCGCCGGAATGCAGTAACTGATTTTATTGTGCACAGCGGAAATTATGGGAATTTCAGTGTAGATGATTATACAAAAACACTGAATCCGAAGCTTTCCGGAAAGCTAAGTGAAATGGAAAATGTAAAAAATTTTGGGGAAGTATACTGCCATATTCTTCCGCCGGAACAGGTTACGGACATCGAGCAGGGATCCCTGATCAATATTACAGAGATTAACGGGAAAAGGACGAATATTGTAACCGAAGGCACAAAAGAAGAATTTGGAAATGCAGTTTCAGAGTTTGACTGGCGCCGTACAGTTTACGGGTGGAGCAGAAATATTCTGAATGATGTGACATTGATAGAAGGAGAACTGGATTATGACAAGTTGAACAGCGGAAACTACGTGATTATGGCAGGATTTTTAGGAGATGACGGCCTCTATGCGAAAGAGTCTCAGGAGTTCCATGCCGGTGATAAAATCCGGCTGGATATTGGCGGGGAAGAAAAGGAGTATGAAGTGCTTGCTGTGGCAGGTGCAGTGCATAATCTGACACTGGATTCTTCTTTGGGAGGATATGAGGCGGTTGTGTTTTCAAAGGAACAGTTTCAGGCTATATTCCCGGATGATACAGATCCGCTGGTCTGTGCATTTGATGCCGAGGAAGGTACGTTTGCCGAGGTAAACAGCGAGGCAGAACAGATCACATCCCAGTTGAACAGCAGCATGATCACCCGATTGTCGGAAGAAAGAGAGTTCGATGAGATACAGAGTACGTATCGGATTGTGGGAATCGTACTGGCGGCGGTCTTTGCCGTGATCGGCATCCTGAATCTTATCAATGTCATTTTGACCGGAGCGATTGCAAGACAGAACGAGTTTGCTGTCATGCGGAGTATTGGCATGAGCCAGAGACAGCTTAAGAAGCTGTTCATCTATGAAGGTGTCCTGTACGCCCTCCTGGCCGGGGCAGTAGGTATAACAGCCAGTGCGGCAGTTTCGCTTACTGCAGTAAAAGCAATCGTATCTAACTGGTGGTTTGCCAGGTACTCTTTATCAGTCCTTCCTGCATTTGAGGCGGCCCTTATATGCAGCCTTCTGGCAGCAGGAATTGCGTGGGTGATCGACCGTATGTGGAATAAAGGAAGCATTGTAGAAAAATTAAGAAGAATAGAGTAGAAAACGGACAGGAAAGGGCGTATTTGCTACCTTTCTTGTCCGCTTTTTCTTTGATAACTTATGTAATGTTTCGAAAATCGAAATAATGTACAATTTACACAAATTTGTAAAAACCTGGAAAATTTTGTAAAAAAGACTTATCCAAGTTATCCACATAAAAAACCATGAAAAAGGTGGAAAAATCAAAGTTTTTGAAAACTTATCCACATTATCCACATGGATATCCCGGTTTTTGGTGGATTACTTACGTCAAATAAAAGAACGAATGTTTTGTGAAGAAATGATAAAAATGAGTTTTTGTCGAAAAAACAGGAAAAGAAACTTGACAAATAAATAACCAGAAATTAACGAGAAATTTATTTTAAATGTTTACACAATGAAAGAAAGCAGATATAATAAAAACTACGTGGAAGATAAAGGAGGATTAATGAATTATGGTAAATAAAGAAATGACAATTGGCGAATTGTTAAGTGTAAATCCAGATGTGGCACCGATTCTCATGGAAATCGGAATGCATTGCCTTGGCTGCCCGGCTTCCCAGGGTGAAACATTAGAAGAGGCAGCTATGGTACATGGGATCGATGCGAATCTGCTGGTAGAAAAGATCAATGCGTTTATCAATGCCAATGCATAAATCAGGTTTTCTGGATTCAGGAAAGCAAAACATCCGGACAAGTCCTTGGACTGACCGGATGTTTTTTTTGTCACTTTATAGGAAATTCCGATTTTTGGATAAGGGGGAAAAGAAGCCCTGCTGATCGAACATATGTTAAATCAACAGGAGAATGGACATGACAATAGGACGATGGTTAGATTTAGAAGATATAAAAACCTTCTTCTCCAAATAAATCGTCAAAAGGGTCGCCTTCATTCAGAAAATAATCCATATCCAGAAGGTCATCCTCGCTCATATGGCGAATGTCCTCGGATGTCATTCCTTCGGGGGGATTCTCTATGTATTTTTTGCGCAGTTCCTCGATATCTGGTTTCATGGTAAACAACCTCCTTTGAGAGGATTATATCATAACAGTTCTATGCGGAGGAACGCTTTCCACGAGATTTGGACATTACCTTCTCGTACATTTCTTCGAGAGGTACGCGCTTGTGGTTGTAATAGAGTTCCAGGAACTCCAGTTTATGATTACACTCGGAGCAATACAGGGGGTCATATCCGAAGGAGAGAAAAATAGAAGTTCTCCACCCTGTGAAACTGCGGTATATCCTATGTTTCTCTTTTGAGATGACACGGTGCAGTTTTGAATCAATCTTACGGTGCCGTGCATACAGACCGCCATAGCGGATCATTTTAAAATGTTTTTCCGGGATGTGTCGGATGAGACGTTTTATGAAATCCATAACAGGCAAAGTTTCTTCCACATACTGTTCATCTTCGTGACGGTTATAGTGGAAAGTAACGGTATCTGTGTCATACCGATCAATCCTGGAAGTGGCGATTACTGGCCTGCCAAGATAGCGGCCGATGTATTTGGCTACTACTTTCGGATTGCAGAGATTCGGTTTGGCATAAACATAGAAGCCATGTTTATGCTGAGTGTAACATTTCGCTTTCACTTTTTTGAAAGAAGATCCAATCCGGTCTTCCAGTTCATTGAGAAGAGCCGTGCGGAAAGCATTGCGCAGATAGTTGTAGTTAAAGTGCTTTACATGGCGCCAGAAGCCGTCGTCACTGTAGCCGCCTTCGGAAAGGAGACAGTGAATGTGGGGATTCCATTTGAGATCGCGGCCAAAAGTATGAAGGACCATGATATAGCCGGGAGTAAAATTTTTGGCATGGTTCAGATTGAAAAACATCCTTGATATTACACTGGAGACGGAATGGAAGAGACAGTTCAGGAGAGATCGGTCCTGAAGAAAAAAGGAACGGAGATTTTCATCAATGGTAAAAACACAATGGCGGTGTTGGACACTAACGAGTTTGAAAGACATACTGGTGGTGCGTTCCATAGCATATTTGTTGCCACATGAAGGGCAAAAACGGCTGTGACAGCGGAAAGGAACGAATTTGAAGTTCCCGCAGTGCGGACAACAGTACATGGCACCGCCAAAAGAAGGATCACCGCAGTTGATCATCTTATTGATATTTTCTATCTCAGTTTCTCTGGGATGAAGAGTATATTTAATTTCTTCATAATGGTCTGCAAAGATTCTTTGTAAGATGTTCATAAGACTATTATGCAAGAAAAAGTAATAAAAGAAAACCCCCTATCCCCTCATGATTGAGGGGCAGGGGAGTTGAATAGGCGAAGCCTATTTTTTATTATTGATTTTTAAGTCTTTGATTAAATCTGTGAAAGATTCTGTACTGCATCCGCAGACAGTATAATCTCACAATGCTCTTCCAGATATGCCAGGGAGGCGCTGGAAGCTTTTTCCAAAGTTCCGTACTCGGACAGCATATTGCAGATTCGGTTAAATTCCCGTGTTGTGTGGTCTGACTGTGTCAGGGCAAGAATGTACATATCGGCTTTATGATCTTTATACAATGTGTTGGAACCGAAATATATTGACTGCAGCAGATGAGCTGCATGAATCACCTGATCCATATTGGTAAAAGAAAACAGCCGGAGGGAAAGAGAGCGCTCTTTTTCTGACTTCTTATCGGAAGTTTCCGGCACGGAGGAAACACTTTCCTTAACTTTTCCCAGGAGATTTAAAAGCTCCTCGGCGCCTTCCAGCTTTTCAAGGGCTGATTCCTTTACGGAGTCCCATTCTCCTCCCGGAGAAGGGGCAAATTTAGAAAATCTAGTATCGAGTTCCTCAGGATCTTCGACTTTTGTGATTATCAGCACGATTGAATCGGAAGAAGCGGGAATCGCTTCTATCATAAGAGGAATATCCTCGGCTTCAAAACCGAATTCAAATGCCGCTTGTTGCATCATATCATGGAAAAGTGATTTTGCCTTTTCAGTTCCATAGGCAAGTTCGCTTAACTGAAGCTGCCTGTCAGCTAAATCAGCACGTGTAAGAGTACAGCGAATCTGATTATCGTTGATCTTTTCAATCTTCATAATTATCACTTCCTTTTTCACAGTATATCATATGGGATGATCAGAGTTCAATAAAATAAAAATAAAAAAAGCTTGCGTTAACATAAAAACAAGTGCTATAATACCAATACAGAAATTAGTATTCCCAAATCATACATTCTTAGAATAGATCTGTCAATCAGATTTTATTTACGATCAGGTAATCTCAATGTAAATCTAGTAACCAATCAACAATATTTCAAACAAGTCGGATCAGACGCAATTCAACAGGAAAGTTTTATTTAATCAGAAAAAGTTCAAAAACATGTTTCAACAAGAAAAAGATCTGCTCGAAAAATGTTGAAAGAAGCGAGTGCTGTTTCTGTAATCAGACATATTTTAATATATCACGCACTTCCATAAGGAGATATGTCTGAACGTAAGTTTTAGTTATATTCCATTTTATGCAGACGGAAGGAAAAGGTTTCTTTGCAGCAGGAAAAAGGAGGCTGTGATGCCGGAAGAAAGAAAGGAATTTCAGGAAATGTTCAGTGAGCTGAACATGTATGAAAAACGGGGAGTATATATTGCAATGGAGGGAAAACCGGCAAGCCCAACACAGATCGTACAGGCGCATATGGTGAGTGAAGATTCCGGATATATGAGAGATTATGTTTTAAATGAAAACGGAGATCTGAAAGAGTTGTACTTCTATCATGTTAACCAGAGTATTTAAAAGTAAAAAAGCGCAGACACCCCTCGCGGAATAACGGAGAACAGTCCAGCCGCGCCATGTGGCAACCCTGTGGCTGAACTGTTACAAAAATATTCTTAAATGTCGAAATAAATAATGACGGAACCTGCAAAAGTTGATATAATGAGGTATATGTGGGAGGTGCAGCATGGAACAAAGACGCAGAAGGCGCCGTAGAAGGCGGCCGCAGTCAAGACGGAGAAGAAAGCGTAACCTGATTCTGAAAGTAGGTTTTTTCATAATACTGATAGTGGGAATTATTGCAGCTGTCTTTTTGTGGAGAAGATACGGACCCTCAAAAGAACAGGCGGATTTAAACGGATATTATGGAATAGAAAGTGAAGACCAGCTCGCTATCGTTGTAAATAATGATATTCTTGAACCAAAAGGAATGATATCGGATGGAAGAGCTTACGTAGAATACAGCATTGTCCGGGATTATATCAATCAGAGATTCTATTGGGATCCGAGCGAAAACATCCTGCTTTATACACTGCCCAATGATACGGTATCGGTAGATGTGGGAAGCACGGATTATACGGTTTCAAAACAGAAAAACACCGGGGATTACGTCATTTTAAAGACAGAAGGAAGTACAGCTTACATTGCGCTGGATTTTGTGAAACAGTATACGGATATGGAATATGAAGTCTATGACGACCCCAGTCGAGTGGTTGTAGTGACAGAGACCGGGGAAGTGAAGGTAGCAGAGGCGAAGAAAGATACGCAGGTACGTTATCAGGGCGGAGTAAAGAGTCCGGTACTTACAGAAATCAGTAAAAATGACATCGTAACTTATATTGAGGACGAAGGCGACTGGAAAAAAGTCCGCACGGAAGATGGATTTATTGGATATGTAAAGAAAAGCGCGCTTCGCGATGAGGAGACTCAGAAAATAGACAGAGGATTTGAAGAGCCTGAATATACCAATATTTCCAAGGATTATACTATTAACATGGCATGGCATAATGTTACAAACAGCGATGCCAACAGCAGTGTTCTGGAAATGATCGCCAGTACGAAAGGACTGACAACTATTTCACCTACCTGGTTCCATGTGGCAGATACATCCGGCAACCTGGAATCCATTGCTACAGCGGACTATGTGAATTACGCACATCAGTCAGATATAGAAGTCTGGGCGGCGATACGTGATTTCGACGGCGGAATTAATTCCGCGGAAGAATCCTATGAATTATTAAGCCATACTGCAAACAGGACAAATCTGATCAATCAGCTCATGTCAGAGGCACTCAGAGTAGGGCTGGATGGAATTAATGTAGATTTTGAAAAAATTTCCGATGAGTGCGGAGAACATTACATTCAGTTTATCCGGGAGCTGTCTGTACAGTGCCGGAAAAACGGTATAGTACTTTCTGTGGACAATTATGTGCCGCAGTCTTATAATCAGCAGTATCATCGGGAAGAACAGGGAGTTGTTGCCGACTATGTAGTCATCATGGGCTATGATGAACATTACAGCGGTTCCCCGGAGGCAGGCTCAGTTGCTTCTTACGATTTTGTAAAGGCAGGTATTGAGAATACGCTCAAGGAAGTGCCGGCAGAGAAGGTGATCAATGCGGTGCCGTTCTTTACGAGAGTATGGAAAGAAACGCCTAAGACAGAAGAGGAGCTGGCAGCAGACCAGGGAACAGATGCGGAGCAGTATACTACAAAAGTAGAAAGCACAGCTTACAGCATGGCAGAAGCAAAAGCCGTAGTGCAGCAGGCAGGAGTCACTGCACAGTGGGATGACACGACCAAACAGAATTACGCGGAGTGGGAAGCGGATGGAGCGACCTATAAAGTATGGTTGGAAGATACCCAGTCTCTTGAGCCGAGACTTCAGCTTATGAAGGATTATAAACTGGCAGGTACAGCGGCGTGGCGCCTGGGTCAGGAAGAATCAGATGTCTGGGAACTGATTTTGAAATATGTAAATTAATAAACATCTCCTGACAGACATATATTAAATAAAATATATGTTGTCAGGAGATGTTTTTTTTGCGGAAAGGATTGGAGTTTATTTTGGCGCTGGCTGTTCTTGCAGGGCTTGTCTTTGCAGGAAGAGAAGTCAGCCGGTATGCGTCGGCACAGAAGGTAGAGGCCAATAAGCTGGTTGTGCTGGATCCGGGGCATGGAGGAAGAGACCCGGGAAAGGTGGGAGTCGGGGATGTCCTGGAAAAAGATCTGAATCTTGCCATAGCAAAGAAGGTGAAGAAAATACTGGAGAAGGATGGACTGGAAGTCATTATGACAAGAGAGAAAGACGAGATGCTCTGTTCGGAAGATGCTTCTAATAAAAAAGTAGAAGATCTGAAAAACAGAATTGAACTTATTAACAGCAATGAACCGGCAGTGACAGTGAGCATTCACCAGAACAGTTATCCCGATGAAACAGTAAAAGGGTCTCAGATTTTTTATTTTACTCATTCGGCGGAGGGAAAAGAGGCGGCGGAAAGAATGCAGGAGGAATTTCTTGCCGCATTTCCCGATAATACGCGGGAGTTAAAAGCGAACGATACATACTATCTTCTGAAAAAAACAGAAGTTCCCACCATTATTGTGGAATGCGGATTTTTGAGCAACAGTGAGGAAACAAAGCTTTTAAGCCAGGATGAATATCAGTTGAAACTGGCAAAAACGATTGCCAAAGGGATAGAAAGCTGGGCAGTGACGGCAGGGTAGTAAAAAGCAGGAAATAATGTTATAATGGAAAACATGGAAACAAAAGTAGAAAGAATAAATCGAGAACAAATGAATATGGAAATAATCCGTGAAGCGGGCAGTATTTTAAAAAAAGGAGGACTGGTTGCCTTTCCGACGGAAACAGTATACGGTCTTGGGGCAAACGCCTTGGATGAAAAAGCCGCAGCAAAGACTTATGCGGCCAAGGGAAGACCATCTGATAATCCTCTGATCGTTCACATTGCCAGGCTGGAAGATTTATATGAGGTGGCAGAGCATGTGCCGGAGAAGGCAGAGACTCTGGCGCGAAAATTCTGGCCGGGACCGCTTACGATGATCTTTGAAAAAACCTCTATTGTGCCCTATGGAACAACGGGAGGGCTGGAGACAGTTGCCGTTCGTATGCCGGATGATGAGATTGCAAGAGCACTGATCCTTGCCGGAGGCGGATATGTTTCCGGCCCAAGTGCCAATACATCAGGAAGGCCAAGCCCCACTACCGCCGGACATGTGATGGATGATCTGAACGGGAAAATAGAAATGATCCTGGATGGAGGAGCAGTTCATATCGGGGTGGAATCCACGATTGTAGATATGACTTCGGAGCCGCCTATGATCTTAAGGCCCGGTGCGGTAACAAAAGAAATGCTGGAAAAAGAAATCGGACAGGTCCTGGTGGATCATGCTGTCTTAGATGCAGACAGTAAAACGCCTCCCAAGGCTCCGGGAATGAAATACCGCCATTATGCGCCAAAGGCAGAATTGACTGTCATAGAAGGAGAGCTGGAATCTGTTGTAAGTACGATTCAAAAGATGGCGGGAGAAAAAGAGGAGCAGGGATACAGAACAGGTATCATCGCCACAGAAGAAACAGTAAACAGATATTCAGGAAGCAATATAAAATGTATTGGAACCAGAGAAGACGAAAGTACAGTGGCGGCAAATCTTTACGGCATTCTTCGGGAATTTGACGCTGATGGTACGGATTATATTTACAGTGAATCCTTTGATGCAGAAGGGATCGGAAGCGCTGTGATGAACCGGCTTTTGAAAGCAGCCGGACATCGTGTGATCAAAATTTAAGAAAGGGGCAGCAGCAGTGATACTGCCGCTGAGGTAATAAGTGCCGATCCCTTGTATATCGGCGCTGGGAAAATAAGATAAAATCAGGAGGAAAAAACAAATGTCAAATGTATATGTAATGGACCACCCGCTGATCCAACATAAAATCGGCTTTATCCGCCGGCAGGAGGTGGGGTCAAAGGACTTTCGGGCTATTGTCAGTGAGATTGCGATGCTGATGTGTTTTGAAGCAACGAGAGATCTGAAGCTGCAGGATGTAGAGATTACCACGCCTATATGTCCTACCGTGGCGAAAGAACTGGAAGGAAAGAAGCTGGCGATCATACCGATCCTTCGGGCAGGCCTGGGAATGGTGGAAGGGATGCTTCAGCTCATACCTGCGGCAAAGGTGGGCCATATCGGATTATACAGAGATCCGGAGACATTGAACCCGGTGGAATATTACTGCAAACTCCCGGCAGACTGCGATGAAAGAGAAGTCTTTGTTGTAGATCCCATGCTGGCAACCGGAGGCTCCTGTTCCGCGGCTATTGAGCTTTTGAAAGCAAAAGGAGTAAAGAAGATCCGTTTCCTCTGTGTGATCGCAGCGCCGGAAGGAGTGGCGAGAATGCAGAAGGAGCATCCGGATGTAGATCTTTATATAGGCGCGCTGGACGATCATTTGAACGATCATGGATACATTGTACCGGGGCTTGGAGATGCCGGCGACCGCATTTTTGGTACAAAATAGCACAAAGGGGGAAGGACGAGATGGGAAGCAAAAGAGAAGGATATATAAGCTGGGATGAATATTTCATGGGAGTGGCAATCTTATCCGGACAGCGTTCTAAAGATCCGAATACACAGGTAGGGTGCTGTATTGTAAGCCAGGATAACAAGATTCTTTCCATGGGATACAATGGCTTGCCGATCGGATGTTCTGACGATGAATTTCCCTGGGACAGAGAGGGAGACGATCCCCTTGATACAAAATATGTCTATACTGTGCACAGCGAATTGAATGCGATATTAAATTACAGAGGAGGCAGCCTGGAAGGCGCTAAATTGTACGTTTCCCTGTTTCCCTGTAATGAATGTGCAAAAGCGATCATACAAAGTGGAATAAAAGAAGTGATCTATGACTGCAACAAATATGAAGGGACCCCGTCTGTGACCGCATCAAAGAGAATGTTCGACGCGGCGGGAGTGAAATATCACCAGTATAAGCGAACGGGAAGAAAGATAGAAATAGAGTTGTAATGCAATTTGGGACGTAACAAACTTTAAAAGTGTTACGTCCCAAATTGCATTAAGTGGTGGGTAAAACTGCGTTATACCCTGGGTAAAATTGATTTTGCCTGCCGGAGGAGAAAGCTATACCGCTTCCATGCGGCGTTTCCCCTGTAAATGTAACAGTCGATAAGATCAGGATCAGAAGCATTCTGGAAGTTATTGTAGGCATCTTCAATTTCCTGTCTGGCAAGAGCGATCTCTTCTGCAATATCAAAATTATCTTTGTCGAAAGACAGTCTTCTATAAATATCCTCTTCAGCTGCTTTTCCCCGTTGAAATAGTTTCATTGCGGCGGTCACCTCCATGGCTTTTTCCTCTTTATTCCTAGTATAGCCAGAAAGGTAGAATAAAATACCGTCAGGAAGGATATATATGGAAAAAGAGGAAAAGCAGGAAAAAATATGTCGGAAGAAAAACCAGGAATAATTTTTAATTTTTTTATCAGAGCATTAATAGGAATGGCAATTATTTTCTTTGTAAACTATTTTCTTGACAGCAGGGGAATTGAAGCGTCAGTAGGGATGAACGGGGTTTCGTTTTTGACATCCGGAATCCTTGGTATTCCTGGGGTTGCGTTGCTTTATGGTATTGTTCTCTATAAAGTTTTGTAGAAATCTCACAAAGTTTACATATCTTTCGAAAAGCTATGGACATTTATGGAAGACAGGGATATAATACATTCTACAAGTTGTCATAACTTGTATCTGATTGAATCTTGTTGAACGTCTGAATTGTTTCTGGAGTTCTTATGCCATTCGGTTAAGAAATTCAAAAACGCAAGCAAAACTGAATATGGAGTTATTTTTTTAGTAACAGGAGGGAACTTGTGAGCAGCAAAAACTTGGTCATCTGTGATCCGGATTCAGAATACGCTGCCAGGCTGGCTGTCTATTTCAGCGGGAAAAGGGAACTTGCCTTTCAAGTGAAAACATGCAGTTGTCCCCAGCAGATACAGCCGATCCTGGAAAAAGGTACCATCGATTTTCTCATGCTGGCGGAAGAGTTTTATGAACCATATCCGGATGAAGTGGTAAAAACTTCGGGCAAGCTTATTCTTCTGTCATCGGAAAAAAGGGAAATCTGTGCCGATTCCTGTCCGTCAGTTTTTAAATATCAGCCGGCGGAAAATATTTTTACAGAGCTTCTGCAAATATGCGCGAAAGAAAAGCAGGAGGATATTCTGAAGATACGAAAAGACAAGGAAGGCAGGATCATAGGATTTTATTCTCCTGTCCGCCGTCTCGGACAGACAGCGATGGCGTTGGAAATGAGCAGGGAGTTATCGAAAAAGGAAAACGTATTGTATCTGAATCTTGAAACTTACGCGGGCATAGACGGATACTTTCCGGACGAAACGCAGAAAAATTTATCTGTACTTCTGTATTATCTGAAACAGGAAACGAGGAATCTGGGACTGATATTGGCTGGATTGATCTGCCAGTGTGAAGGAGTAGACTATATTCCGCCGGTTCAGATTCCGGATGATCTTAAAGAAATTTCAGCAGATGAGTGGATATGGCTTTTTGAGGAAATTCTGACAGGAAGCATTTATGATGTGCTGATATTGGACATAGGCGAGAGCATACAGGGGATTGTAAAAATTTTAAATGTCTGCGACGAAATATACATGCCTGTCTCAGATGACCGGTCTGCTGCTTCCAAAATCCGCCAGTTTGAGCGAATGCTGCTTCAGTCGGGAAGCAGTGAAACAGCAGAGAGGGTGGTTCGATGTGATTTCAGAAGAACAGCTGCAGGAAAAAATTATGAAAAGGCTCGATCTATCAAAGGAAATCGAAGATGATGAGCTGACGGGTCTGATATTCCGCGTGCTTGCAGAAGAAAGCGAGATGGAATATATTCCGCTGCAGAAAAAGGTAAGCCTGGGAAGAGAATTATTCAATGTTTTTCGAAAATTGGATGTATTGCAGGACTTTATTGAAGACGAAGAAATTACTGAAATTATGATTAATGGAACGCAAAATATTTTTGTGGAAAAAAGAGGAAAACTTTATCTGACAGATAAAAGATTTCCATCCAGAACCCGGTTAGAGGATGTGGTGCAGCAAATTGTGTCGGGAGCAAATCGCATGGTCAATGAGGCTTCCCCCATCGTGGATGCCAGGCTGGCTGACGGATCCAGGGTAAATGTCGTACTTTATCCCGTGGCTCTTAACGGTCCCATTGTAACCATCAGAAAATTTCCACAAGAGCAGATTACTATGAAGGAACTGATCAGACTTGGTGCTCTAAGTGAAGAGTTGGCTGAATTTTTAAAAATGCTGGTAGTATCGGGATACAATATTTTCATAAGCGGCGGGACAGGTTCTGGAAAGACGACGTTGTTGAATGCACTGTCGCAATTTATTCCCAAGGATGAAAGAATCATTACGATCGAAGATAACGCAGAGCTGCAGATCCAGGGGGTTCCAAATCTGGTAAGGCTGGAAGCAAGAAATCCAAATGCAGAAGGAACCGGAGAAATCACCATACGCAGTTTGATACGCTCGGCTCTTCGGATGCGGCCGGACCGGATTATTGTAGGGGAGGTCAGAGGACCGGAGACAATTGACATGATACAGGCAATGTCTACCGGTCATAAAGGAAGCCTTAGCACCGGACATTCGGACAGTCCAAAGGACATGCTTCAAAGACTGGAAACCATGGTGATTATGGGAATGGACATTCCTCTGGCAGCTGTTCAAAGACAGATTGCGTCGGCTATAGATATCATTATACACATTGGCAGACTGCGTGATAAAAGCAGGAAAATACTGGAGGTGGTAGAGGTTCTGAATTATGAGGAGGCTCAGATTAAAACAAGACCACTCTATGAATTTGAGGAAACAGAAGGAGGAAAACCGGGGGAAATGGTTAAGGGAAGCTGGAAAAAAGCTGCTGAGTTATTCCACAAAGAAAAATTATTTTCAGCAGGATATCAGGAAATATGAATATGTTGTGGCATTTACAAAAGCTGTGGCTCTTTTGGGGCTGATCGCATACTTGTATTACGAATCTATATGGGCGTTTTTTCTTCTGACACCGGCGATAGTCGGATATATGAAGATTTGGGAACAGGAATGTGTACAACAAAAGGAAAGAGAATTTCGGCAGCAGTTTCAGGAGGCGATCCGCTTGATGCTGGCTTCGCTGAATGTAGGGTATTCCTTGGAGAACGCTATAAAAGAAACAAAAAAAGATCTTGATATACTTTATAATGGACAAACGGCAATCCAAAGAGAGTTTACCTATATGATCCGCCAGGTTTTTGTTCAAATTCCTACGGAACAGATTTTGGAGGAGTGGGCGGACCGGGTAAAGCAGGAAGACCTGCAGAATTTTGTAAATGTTTTTGTGACAGCAAAAAGAAGCGGAGGGGATCTTCTGTCTATTATCAGAGATTCTATTGGGCAGATCAGGGACAAAATCGAAGTGGAAAGAGAAATCGAAACACTGATCGCTGCTAAAAAGTATGAATTTAAAGTAATGTCAGCGATTCCCTTTGGAATTATCGGATATATGAAAATCAGTTTTCCGGAATTTATGGAAATCTTATACGGAAATGTTTTAGGAGTAGGAGTGATGAGTATATGTCTGATGATATACGCCGGAGCCTACTATTTTGGACAAAGAATTGTAAATATAGAAATTTAATGGCAGCGGTGTTGGTGATAACCGGAATCCTGGCAGCGGTTCTTCTTGCAAGCGATATTAGAAAATCCATTGTTTCGCAGAAAACGATTTCAAGAAATTCCTATGGAGAAGGAACGGTAAAAAAGCAGCTGGAGATTTCGGCAGACGGTCAAAAAATGGAAGAACCAATCGAGATTGAGATAATGGAAAGGCAGTATACAGCCGGAGAAATTCAGGAGGTATTCCGTCGAGCGGCAGAGCAGATAGAAAGACTGGCATTGGCAGAAAATGAAAGTGCGGAAAAGGTGCAGACGGATCTTAATCTGGTTACAAGTATTCCGGATGAGCCTGTAAAAGTAGAGTGGGAGCTGGACCGTTACGATATTATGGACATCAATGGGAAACTTCATGAGGAGACGGTTGAAGAATTGGAACAAAAGGGCGAAGCGGGGATCCTGGTACAGTTAAAGGCATACCTGACTTATACAGAAGATGAGACTAAGCAGGCTATGCATGAGATGACAGTTCGCGTGTATCCTCCGGTGAAAACAAAGACAGAAAATCTAATCGCGGACATTAAAACAGAAATCTCAAGAATAGATACGAAAAATAAGACAAAAGAAATAATAAAATTACCTGAAAAAGTAAATGGAAAGGAAATTTCGTATTACTATCCTATGGACTTCCGGGGATTAACTGTGTTGATTATGGGGATTGTGGTGGCAGTACTTCTGTTTTTCCTGGACAGACAAAACAGGAAAAAAGAACAAGATGACAGAGACAGGCAGATGATGCAGGATTATCCCCGGATTGTAAGCCAGCTTAATCTGCTTTTAAGCGCCGGGATGAGTACAAAAAGCGCATGGAAAAAGATTATAGATGAATATAAGAAAAAGAAGATAAAGGGAAAGAAAAGGTACGCCTATGAGGAGATGGAGGCGGCCTGGAATGAAATGTGCAGCGGAGTACCGGAAAGAGAGTGTTACGAGCAGTTTGGAAGCAGGTGCAGGCTGCAGGCATATATGAAATTAGGGACGCTGCTGTCCCAGAACCTGAGGAAAGGGACGAAGGGGCTGGCAGATATGCTGCGTCTGGAAGGGATTCATGCTTTTGAAGAGAAGAAAGCATTGGCAAAAAGATTAGGCGAAGAAGCGGGGACAAAACTTCTTCTTCCCATGTTTTTTATGCTGGCGGTTGTGATGATCATCATTATTGTTCCGGCCTTTTTATCCATTCAACTATAGAGTTTATAAGAAAGGAGAACATATGTGGAGACTACATTATTTTATGCATTTGATGAAAGAAAAAAAGGGAATTGGCGTAGTGGAAGTGATTTTAATTTTAGTTGTGCTGATTGGGCTTGTCATTATTTTTAAGTCCCAGCTTACCAGCCTGGTCCAGACTATATTTCAGAAAATTACAAGTGAAAGTGCAGGAATCTGAAACGTTGGAGAACCTGCGGGGAGAAATGACTGCTTTTTTAGCATTGATTTTTATTTTGCTGATTTCCTTTGCAGGTTCTTTGATGGAAAGCGTTTCTATACAAAGCGCGAAAAACTACAGAAGAGCGGATATGAACCGGGCGGTGGAATCGGTGTTTGCAGAGTATCAGAAAGAGATGCTGGAAGAATTTGATCTGTTTGTCCTGGAAGGAAGTTATGAAAGTGGCAGCTATTCTAAGGATAGGATCATGGATCGGCTTTCCTATTATGGTGCGGGAAATATGGAGCACAGTATAAAAAGAATGGAAATTATCACGGACCGAGGAGGAGCACCTTTTCTTGAACAGGTGAATCAGTGGGTAAAGCATAAATACGGTTTGGATAAGCTGGATGGGCTGCTGGGAGAGGCGCAAAGTTGGAAAAGCCAGAGCGAAGAGGCAAAGAAGTTCCAGAAAGAGGAAGAAAATCAAAATCAGACACTGGAAGATTTGCTGAAGGAAAATGAGCAGCAGCTGCCGACAGAAGATAATCCTTTAAATACAGTTTCCGGGCTGAAAAATTCTCCGCTTTTAAACCTTGTTATGCCGAAGGAAAAAACAGTATCAGCGAAAAGTGTCGAACTTTCTTCCATGGTATTTCACAGAAGCCTGGAAGAAGGATATGGAGACTTCCAGGATGTTTCAGATGGGACAGGCGCTTCTTCTCTGGCGCTGGGAGTATATCTTTTAGAGCACTTTCAATCGGCAGTTTCAAAAGAGGAGAGTGATACCGGGGCAGTAGCAAGTGCGCTGGAGTATGAATTGGAATACATACTTGGCGGAAAAGGCAGCGACAGAGAAAATCTGGAATATGTTGTACAGCGGCTCCTGGCTATCCGAGTAGTTCCTAATTATATTTATCTGCAAAGCGACAGTGCAAAGAAGGCGGAAGCAAGAGCGATGGCGCTTACTTTGTGCACATTGCTGGCTGTCCCGGCAATTACGGAGGCAGTTATGCAGGCGCTTCTGTTTGCCTGGGCCTTTGGAGAGAGCGTGGTGGATATAAGAGCTTTGCTGGACGGAAGAAAAGTACCTTTAACGAAAGATCGGCAAAGCTGGCAGCTTCAGTTGTCCGCCCTGTCCCGGCTGGGAGAAGAGGGAGAATGGAACAGCGGACAAGATTCAGAAAAAGGATTGGATTATACCGATTATATAAGAATCTTACTTTTCCTGCAAAACACCGGGCAGACAGCCCGGCGCAGCCTGAATCTGATGGAGCAGAAATTGAGAACAGAGAAGGGATTTACCTGGTTTCGGGCAGATTACTGCATCACAAAAATAGAGTTTGAATCTGTTTGCAAACTTCGCAGAGGGATCAATTACCGCTTTGCTACCTATTTCGGATATAACTAGATTTTATATATTGCTGAATTTCAGAGATTTACCTATATAGCCAGACAAAAGAGAAGCCGGAAACATGGAAAGGCGTCCTTTTGAAGGAATTATTTACTATGGAAAGAGAGGTGCAAAATGGCTTTCACGGATACAACCATGTTCTTTAATCAAAATATCTCACATCGTCATCATTGTTTGTTGAACAAAAGGGCGCCTTTCTGTGTTTCCGGAAGTATAACAATAGAGGCAGCGCTGGCTGTTCCTATGTTTTTTCTGGCAATTATTGCACTTTGCTATATGATGGAAGTAATGTCAGTGCGGACAAGCATACGAAGCGGAATGCAGTCGGCGGGGAAGATGGCGGCCAGAGAAGCATATATGAAGCCGGTTCTCATTCCGGGAGAGATTGAAAAAACGGTGATTGAGTCAATTGGAGAAGAGCGGCTGGAGCAAAGTATTATAGAAGGTGGCAGTCAGGGAATACGCTGTGAAAAATCCTACATGTCTCCGGTGACAGGACTTATGGAGATCCGGGTAAATTACAGAGTGTTTCTTCCGGTGCGATTCTTTGGACAAATTACAGTACCGATGGAAGAGTCCTGCAGATTAAAAGGATGGATAGGATACGAGAAAACAGGATTTTTACATAGGGATGAAACCGTTGTTTATATTACAGAGACAGGGATGGTCTACCACAAAGACTATCACTGTACCTATCTGGAGCTGTCGATCAAAACAGTACCGTCCAATGAGGTAGATGCTCTTAGAAATAAAAGCCAGGGGAAATATTATCCCTGTGAACGGTGTACAGGCCACCAGCTGGGGGAAGAAGTGTATATTACAGATTATGGAAATCGCTATCATTCATCTTTAAGCTGCAGCGGTCTGAAAAGAACAATTTATGCAGTACCGCTGTCAGAGGCGGCGGGGAAAGGAGCTTGTTCAAAATGCGGATAACAAAAATCATTCAGGAACTTAATGTGGAAAACCTGATATGTTTAGGGGTTCTGACAGGAATTTCTGTGTATGATATATTATTCAGGAAAATTTCCGGATTTGTCCTGATGTTGGGAAGTATACTGGCAATAGGATATGGACTGACCGTATCGGAAAATCCCTGGTATATTTGTGCGGCAGGAGCGGCAGTTGGAGGCATCTTGCTGGGAATTGCCTATGTGACAGATCAGGCGGTGGGATATGGAGACGGTTGGCTTTTGGCAGCGCTTGGTGTCTATCTGGGAATCTGGGCTGTTCTTGAAGTGCTGATCGTGGCATGGGGGCTGATGGCAGGGGCGGCCGCAGTGTGCCTTGTAAAGAAAAGATGGTCCAGACATGCAGCTCTTCCAATGACGCCGTTTGTAACTTTTGGTTTTATTATATTTATGGTCAGTGAATGTATTTATGAGTGACAGGAAAAAGGATAAGTCAATATTAAAAAAGAAATATCAGGGAAGCCTGACTGTGGAGGCAGCATATCTGATGCCGGTGATAGGGATGATATTAGCAGTCAGCATTTTGGTATTATTTTATTTTCATGACAAGAATATTATTTCTTCATGCGCTTATGAAACTGCAGTAGTTGGGAGTACAAAGGCGAGAGAAAAAGATGGTGTCAGTTCTGATATTCTGATCCGGGCTTTTCAGGAGAGGATACATGGGAAATGTATCCTCTTTCCGGATGCAGCTGTGGAGGTGCAGGTGAAAGAAAACATGATCTTAGTTCATGCTTATTCCCGAAGAAAGGGAATGACAGTATCGACAGAGCATAGAATGAAAGTGACGGATCCTGAAAAATATATACGTGATCTTCGAAGAATCGGGAAATAAGGGAGAAGATATGTTAGAAAAGGAATATGGAATAGAAAAGGCAGAGTATAGAAGAGGACTTGAGCAGACTATGCTGATATTTGAAGGAGAAACTGCCTACATAGAAGATTATCAAATGAAAATGCTGGAAGAAAATCATATAAAAGGGTTTTTGGATGTAAGGGGGAGGGGACAGGATGGAACCAGTTTGTATGAATATGATATTACTGGAAAAAGAAGCATAAAATCGATCTATGAAGAAAGAAAAATCACTATAAGAGAAATGAAAAAATTTACAAAAAAAGTCTTGGCACTGCTAAGAGAAGCATCAAGATATCTTTTGGATGCGGATAGGATTGTTTTGGATCCGGAATTTATTTTTTATGAAAATGGGGAATATGCTTTCTGTTACTATCCGCTGGGAGGATGGGATGTATGGAAGGCTTTTCATAAACTAACAGAACATTTTGTGCAGTGGACAGATTATCAGGATGACAATAGCGTGAAATGCGCTTTTTTGCTGCATAAGGAAACTATGCGTGAAAATTATAGTCTGAGGAAAATTTTGAAAAAACTGGAAGAAGATGAAGAAGAAAAAAAGACAGTAATACTTCAGCATACAGAACAAGAACCTGCGGAATATTCATATGACACAAAAGAACATGACTGGATTACAAGTCAGGAAATGGGAAGCAGTATACTGCGAGAGACGGATAATATGTGGAACCCGGTAAAAAATTTTCTGAAACGCCATAAAAAACCAGCATGGAAAGCGTGGGACGGAATTTATATTGATGAAGAAGAATTATAACAAAATGTAGTAATTTGCAGGAAATGTTTCAATCTGTTGACGGAAGAAGAAAAATACACACTCCGTTTCGATTTATGATATAATATCGTCAGACACTATATCTTTGCCCCAAGAAGTGTACATTTGGGCAGACTTCATTAAAGGAGAAAAAATGTACCAGAAAAAGGCAGTATTTACAATTGGATTATTGGCAGTAAACGTGGCAGTATTTTTCTTTCTGGTATTTCAGGGAAGAACAGAAGATCCGATCTTCATGATAGAACATGGCGCTATGCTTACTCCTTTGGTGGAGCAAGGTGAGTATTATCGAATGATCAGCAGCATCTTTTTGCACTTTGATTTTTCTCATCTTATGAACAATATGCTAAGCCTTGGGTTGTTGGGGTGGCAGCTGGAATTGACAGTTGGAAAAATAA
>NZ_JAYAZJ010000096.1:0-10143 GCF_037273965.1 Claveliimonas sp.
AATAGCGGGAACTGGATTCGAACCAGCGACACTACGGGTATGAACCGTATGCTCTAGCCAACTGAGCTATCCCGCCGCAATATATATGGGACCTATAGGGCTCGAACCTATGACCCTCTGCTTGTAAGGCAGATGCTCTCCCAGCTGAGCTAAGATCCCATATTTTTGTTTCTGCAAGTCGCTTTCCCGCAACCCGCTTTGCTATTATACTATTATATTTCATGAAATGTCAACACTTTTTTACAATTTTTTTCAGCCTTTTTTTCGAGTATCCCAAGAGGCCGTTTTCTTCCCAATTTTCGTATAAAATTCCCTGTTAACTGTTAAATAGAGAAAGCAGACCGGCGGATCACACTGCCCTCCGATCTGCTTTTTTCATTTATATTTCTGTAAAATTCTATACGATTCCCTGTGCTTCCATTGCATTTACGACTTTTTCAAATCCTGCAATATTTGCACCTACCACATAGTTTCCTTCTGCTCCGTATCTCTTTGCAGCATCAGCCATATTGTGGCAGATATTTACCATAATATTCTTCAACTTGCTGTCTACTTCCTCAAATGTCCAGCTTAACCGTTCGCTGTTCTGGGACATCTCAAGTGCAGATGTAGCAACACCGCCTGCATTTGCAGCTTTTCCCGGAGCAAAAAGAACGCCGTTTGCCTGCAGATATTCTGTTGCTTCCAGCGTAGTCGGCATGTTTGCTCCCTCTGCTACTGCAAAGCATCCATTTGCAACAAGAGCCTTTGCGTCTTCCAGATGAAGCTCATTCTGTGTTGCACATGGCAGTGCAATGTCAACTTTTACACTCCAAACGCCTTTTCCTTCATGGTACTCTGCATTCGGACGATAGTTCTTATACTCGGAAAGTCTTGCACGTTTTACTTCCTTGATTTCTTTTACAGCTGCCAGATCAATGCCTTCTGCGTCATATACCCAGCCTGTAGAATCGCTCATTGTCACAACTTTAGCGCCAAGCTGCTGTGCTTTCTCTGTTGCATAGATTGCAACATTTCCGGAACCAGATACTGCGATTGTTTTTCCCGCAATGTCTTTACCGTTCATTTTCAGCATTTCCTCTGTCAGATAAAGGAGTCCGTATCCGGTAGCCTCTGTTCTTACCAAAGATCCGCCGTAGCTTAATCCTTTTCCTGTCAGGACACCTTCATACAGTCCGCGGATACGTTTGTACTGTCCGAACAGATAGCCAATCTCTCTTGCTCCTGTTCCGATATCACCAGCCGGAACGTCTGTATCTGCTCCGATATATTTACACAACTCTGTCATAAAGCTCTGGCAAAATGCCATAACTTCTCTGTCTGATTTCCCTTTCGGATCAAAGTCAGATCCACCTTTTCCTCCACCGATCGGAAGACCTGTCAGGGAATTTTTGAACACCTGTTCAAATCCCAGGAATTTAATGATACCAAGGTTTACAGACGGATGAAGACGAAGTCCTCCCTTGTATGGTCCGATTGCACTGTTAAACTGTACACGGTAACCTGTATTTACCTGAACCTGTCCCTTGTCGTCTACCCACGGCACACGGAATTTAAACTGTCTCTCCGGCTCAGTCAGTCTCTCCAGAAGCGCTTCTTTTCTGTACTTTTCTTCATTCGCTTCAATCACAACTCGTAAAGATTCCAGCACTTCTTTTACTGCCTGATGGAACTCCGGTTCAGCCGGATTCTTAGCCACTACTTTTTCAATTACCTCATCAACATATGACATCGTTTTATTCCTCCTTGAATATTCCTGTTAATCGCCAAAGAAAAAGAGCAGACAATCTGCCCACTCTTTGTGACTTCTTTGCCTCTTTAAAAGGATAAAATATTTCAAGGCAAAACACAAGTGTTTTTTGCATTTTTTATTATTTTTTTGCAACTTTATACTTTCATTCCTGCATTTTGCAATCCGTTTCGTGCATTTTCCCAAAACGGATTGCAACATTGTATGAGTAAAAATGCATTTACTTGACTATTTAAAATAAGCGACGCCGGATTCAAAAATCTTCAGATCCTGCTCTCCATAAATATTAACTGCTACGCTGCGTCCTCTTCTCTCTGAGTGAGCCATCTTTCCAAGAACCCTTCCGTCCGGACTTGTAATTCCCTCGATGGCAAAATAAGATCCGTTGATGTTCCATTCTTCATCACCGACGGAAATATTGCCTTCCGGATCACAGTAGCGTGTGGCAACCTGACCGTTTGCAAATAATTCCTCAATTGTCTCCTTAGGCGCAACAAAACGTCCTTCGCCGTGAGAAGCCGGATTCACATACACACCGCCAAGCTGTGCCTGGGCAAGCCACGGAGATTTGTCCGTCACTACTTTTGTATATACCATCTTGGAAATGTGACGTCCAATAGTATTATAGGTAAGAGTCGGAGAGTTTTCTGTCTGTCCGATGATCTTTCCGCTTGGAACAAGGCCAAGTTTGATCAGCGCCTGAAAACCGTTGCAGATACCAAGTGCAAGTCCGTCCCGCTCTCCAAGAAGCTTTTCTACCGCCTCTTTCAGTTTCGCATTCTGGAATGCGGTTGCAAAGAATTTTGCAGATCCGTCCGGTTCGTCTCCTGCACTGAACCCGCCTGGGAACATGATGATCTGAGACTGTCCGATGGCCTTTTCAAATACCTGTACAGAATCTACGATATCTGCCGCATCCATATTCTTAAATACTCTGGTGATCACCTTTGCCCCGGCTCTTTCAAAAGCTTTTTCGCTGTCATATTCGCAGTTTGTTCCAGGGAATACCGGTATAAATACAGTAGGCTGCCCGATCTTATGGCTGCAGATATGCACCTTAGCCGCATGGAAGCACCCATCCTCATCCAGTCTTCCCTCTTCTGTTTCCTTTTCTGCCAGGAAATAGGCAGCCGGATCCTCCTCTGCGCCGGAAGTAGTCGGGAATACTCTCTCCAGTGTTCCCTTCCATGCATCTTCCGCCTCGTCAAGTCCGATCACCGTATCGCCATATGCGAATGTTCCGTCTGCTGTCACTTCACCGATCACTGTGTAGGAAATCTGCAGTTCGCCTACCTTGTCTTTTGCAACCTCTGCCACTAAATCGCCAAATGCCGGTGCAAACAGTTCTCTTGGATCCATGCTGTGCTCTATTTTCACACCCATACCGTTTCCAAAAGCCATCTTGCTGACTGCCGGGATCACTCCATGACGGTCCGGAACATAAGCGGAAAGAATTCTTCCCTCTTTGATGTCCTCTGCAAATTTTCCGTACTGCTCCATCACTTTATCATAAACCGGAAGATCGTACTCGTCCTTCGGTATGCGAAGCCATACAAGCTTGCTACCGGCTTTCTTAAGTTCCGGTGTAATGATATCCTTTTCCTTGGCAACGTCTACTGCAAAAGAAACAAGGGTCGGAGGAACATCGATATCTTCAAATGTACCGGACATACTGTCCTTTCCTCCAATGGACGGAAGACCGAAACCGATCTGTGCGCTGTAAGCTCCAAGAAGCGCTGCAAACGGCTGGCTCCAGCGATGCGGATCTTCCGACATCCGACGGAAATATTCCTGGAATGTGAAGCGGATCTTCCTGTAATCGCCCCCGTTTGCAACAATTTTGGCAACGGATTCCGTCACTGCGTAAACTGCTCCGTGATAAGGACTCCAACTGGAAAGATAGGGGTCAAAGCCATAGCTCATCATCGTGACAGTATCGCAGTCTCCCTTCAGTACCGGAAGTTTGGCTACCATTGCCTGGGTCTCTGTCATCTGATACTTTCCTCCGTGAGGCATGAATACAGAGCCAGCTCCAATGGATCCGTCAAACATTTCCACGAGGCCTTTCTGTGAGCATACATTCAGATCTTTTAATGTATCCAGCCATTTTTCTTTTACATCAGCAACCTCTGCCTTCTCTGTCAGAATGCTGTCTTTTCTGTTTGGAATATCCACAGCTACCGCTGTTTCCTGATGAGCGCCGTTTGTATCAAGAAATGCTCTGGAAAGATTGACGATCTCTTTTCCTCTCCAGGAAAGCACCAGCCTCGGTTCTTCGGTGACAACTGCCACTTCCACAGCCTCCAGGTTCTCTTCCTTTGCATATCCCATAAACTGTTCTACATCTTTTGGATCTACAACAACAGCCATTCTCTCCTGGGATTCTGAAATCGCGATCTCTGTTCCGTCCAGTCCTGCATATTTCTTCGGTACCTTATCAAGATCCACCTTAAGGCCGTCAGCCAACTCTCCAATGGCAACAGAGACTCCGCCTGCGCCAAAGTCATTACATTTCTTGATCAGGCGGCTGACTTCTTCTCTTCTGAAAAGTCTTTGTATCTTTCTCTCTGTAGGCGGATTTCCCTTCTGCACCTCTGCACCGCAGGTTTCAATGGATTCTTCTGTATGGACTTTGGAAGATCCGGTGGCTCCTCCGCAGCCGTCACGGCCGGTACGTCCGCCAAGAAGAATGATAACATCTCCCGGATCTGATGTCTCCCTGATTACTGCCCGACGCGGAGCCGCGCCTAATACAGCACCGATTTCCATACGCTTTGCCACGTAATTCGGATGATAAATTTCTTTGACCGCTCCTGTGGCAAGTCCGATCTGGTTTCCGTAAGAACTGTATCCGTGCGCTGCCTCTCTTACCAGTTTTTTCTGCGGCAGCTTGCCTTTCATGGTATCTTTTACAGAAACAGTGGGATCTGCAGCTCCCGTCACGCGCATTGCCTGATAAACATAGGTACGGCCTGAAAGCGGATCGCGGATCGCTCCTCCAAGACAGGTTGCCGCCCCACCGAAAGGCTCAATCTCTGTAGGATGATTGTGAGTCTCATTTTTAAAGTTTACAAGCCATTCTTCCTCTTTGCCGTCTACGGTCACCGGAACAATAATACTGCAGGCATTAATTTCTTCTGATTCTTCCTGATCCTGAAGTTTTCCTTCCTTCTTCAGACGGCGCATTGCCATAAGCGCCAGATCCATCAGACAGACAAATTTATCCTCCCTGCCCTTAAAAATCTCGCTGTGATCTGCAAGATACTGGCGGTAAGTCTCTTCTATCGGAGCTTTGTAATCCCCTTCGCCAAATGTTACTTCCTTCAGTTCCGTGGAAAATGTCGTATGGCGGCAATGGTCTGACCAGTACGTATCCAGAACGCGGATCTCTGTCATGGAAGGATCTCTTTTTTCTTCCGCGGAAAAATAATTCTGAATATGAAGGAAATCCTTAAATGTCATGGCAAGTCCAAGGGAATCATAAAGTTCCCTCAGCTTGTCTTCATTCAGATCCTTAAATCCGTCAAAAATGATCACATCTGCCGGCTCTTCAAATTTTGTCACCAGGGTATCCGGCTTCTCCATCCCTGTCTCACGGGAATCTACCGGATTAATACAGTGATTTTTGATCGCCTCAAACGCATCATCTGAAATATCCCCTTCTATTACATAGGTAGTTGCAGTGCGGATCACCGGTTTTTCATCTTCCTTAATAAACTGCACACACTGTACGGCAGAGTCTGCTCTTTGATCAAACTGTCCCGGAAGAAATTCTACTGAAAAAATTCTGCTTCCTTCCTTTACCGGAAATTCTTCCTGATACAGGGTATCTACCGGCGGCTCCGAAAAAATACCTTTGCACGCTTTTTCAAACGTTTCGTCTGAAAGATTTTCTATATCATAGCGGATGAGCACACGTACATTTTCCAGGGAATCAATTCCAAGATATCCCCTGATCTCATGCCGCAGATCCTTTGCCTGTACTGCATAATCCGGCTTTTTCTCCACATATACACGTCTTACATTACCCATAAAACTTCCTCCATTACTATTTTGTTTCTGCCGCGCACCCGGAAAGGAGGCAAAACTTCCTTTACATGCTGCGGTCTTTCTAAATATTGCCCCTGTGAAACAACTCAGGCTGATGATACCATCCCGAACTGCACATTCTGTGTTTATTATACCATGAGGTTTATTATTAATAAAGTTAATATAACTAAAGTTATTTATAAGTATTTCTTATTTTATTTCTTTTTTCTGCCAAACCTCCCTATTAAGGCAAAAGCAGCTGCAAAAATTGCCAGTCCCCCAAGGAAATACAGCCCTATCCGCATAACCATGTCGTAGAAAAATCCTTCCGGAAGCATCCGTATCATCAGGTCTGTAGACGGATCAAAAAGCCACAGATCGTTAGTAAAAAATATTTCGTGGAAAATGGTAAAATATTTTGTAAAATCCGAGGCAAATAAAACTCCCAGGAAAACTGTAAGAACCAGAAAAATCCCAAGGGAAATAAAATAGGCTCTGGGCAAAACGCGCTTCCAGTCTGCCTTCAAAGGAAAAATCAACACCAGCATCAAAAGAGCAAAAATGCCCAGAAGCCACCAGCGAAGCGCAAGGCCTCCCAGAAAAAGATTCTTCACATCCGCCATATGGAGTCTGTCCTGTTCATTAAAGAAATCCTGCTTTTCCCCGTTAACTGTTGTCTCTACGGAAAGTTCGGGACGTTTTCCAATAAGATAATCCATCATCTTTTCCGTCACATCCATGACGTCCTCCATCTCCATCTGCAAAGATTCCGTAACCTGATATTTCTCATACTCTTTTTCATAGAACTTATATTCCGGATCTCCGTAAATTGCTGCCTGAAAGCTTGTGATCAAGATCGCGATGATCAGAAGAAACATTCCTATGACCGCAGTAATGCCCTGTACTTTTTTCATGTCTTTTCCCTTTCTTTTGCTGTTTTTTATTCTGTGATTGTATTTTTTTATCTTTTCCCTTATAATACTTATGAACTTATTAGGAGGACTTATCATGGATATTAATTACGAATTATATAAAGTTTTCTATTATGTAGCTTCCACCTTAAGCTTTTCTGAAGCTTCCAAGCAGCTGTTCATTTCCCAGTCTGCTGTCAGCCAGTCTATCAAGACTCTGGAGCGAAAGCTGGACCAGGTGCTTTTCATTCGCAGCACGAAAAAAGTACAGCTCACGCCAGAGGGGGAAATACTCCTTCGCCATGTGGAACCTGCTATGAATCTTATTAAACGGGGCGAGGCCCAGCTTCTTGATTCCGCCTCTACAGGGGGACAGATCCGCATTGGAGCCAGCGACACCATCTGCCGCTATTTTCTTGTTCCCTTTATCGAACGGTTTCATAAGGCTTTTCCCGGTGCCCATATTAAAGTCACAAATGCAACTTCCATACAAAGCGTGGAACTTTTAAACTCCGGTCAGGTAGATTTCATTGTGGTAAACTCTCCCAATGCCTATCTGGGGAGCGTGACAAAAATAAAAAGGATCAAAATTTTCCAGGATGTTTTTCTGGCAAATCAGTCTTTCAAAGAACTGAAGGGACGCCAGCTTTCCTTCCAGGAACTGCTGGAATATCCAATCCTTATGCTGGACAAAAAAAGCACTACCAGTGAATTTCTCCATAATCTGTTCCAGCAGCATCACCTGGATCTGGTGCCGGAAGCAGAGCTTAGCAGCAATGATCTTCTGATCGATCTGGCGCGCATAGGTCTGGGAATCGCCTTCCTTCCCGACTACTGCATTCCGCCAGATGATCCGGACCTTTTTGTGGTTAAGACAAAGGAGGGACTTCCATCCAGAGAGCTTCTTGCTGTTCACAGTCAGCACCTTCCCCTGTCCAAAGCTGCATCTGCTTTTTTAAATTATTTTGAAGAGGTCTGATCCCAGAATTTCCGGATTTTTTCTTTTACATTTTTTATATTACACATCTGATAGCCTTCCCATTCCCGCGGGAAGGTTTCTTTGTAACGTTTCTCCTGAAAACGGTCGTCCAGAAGGAGAATAATGCCCCTGTCCTCTTCGGTCCGTATTACTCTTCCCGCTGACTGCTGCACTTTATTCATACCCGGATATACATAGGCGTAATCAAACCCTCGCATTTCTTTTTTATCAAAATATTCCTTCAAAAGTTCTCTTTCCCTGCACACCTGGGGCAATCCGGTTCCTATGATCGCCGCTCCGATAAGCTTGTCTTCGGAAAGATCGATTCCTTCTGAAAAAATACCGCCCATGACGCAGAATCCCATCAGACTGACATCCCTTTCCTCTTCAAATCCTTCTAAAAAGATTTCCCTTGCTTCTTCCGACATATAGGGAGCCTGGATCAGACAGTCCAGTTGGATGTTTTCCTCTTCCACCATATCCAGGAAACATTCATATACCTCTTCCATAAAACGGTAAGAGGGGAAGAACGCCATATAATTCCCTGTTTTTGCCAGGGCCATTTCCTTCAGATAAAGGGCATAGCGGCGGTACATTTTCTCCCCCCGCCTCGTGTATCTGGTGCTGACGTCGTTTCCTACCATCAAAAGGCGATTCTTTTTATCAAAAACCGACCTGGCGTAGACTGCATAGTCGTCCTTTTCTGTACTCAAAAGTTCTTTATAATACCGGATTGGCAGAAGGGTTGCCGAAAAGAATACTGTGCTGATGCCCTTATCCAGAGATTCCTTAAGATTGACCGAGGGATTTACACAGAAAAGCCGGATCTGGAATTTTCCTTCCTTATCGATTTCCGAATAAATCATATAATTTTCATCCAGCCTCTCATAAATCGTCTCAAACATCCGCACCTCAAAATAAAGAGCAAGTACTTCCTCCCGTATCTCTTCTTCCGTACATTCCTCCAGATAACGCTCCATTTCCGCCATAACGGAGAGCAGCTTCAGGTAGATACCCCCGGCACTTCCAAGCACCTGGCAGCCGTCGCACTCCCGTTTGAGAGCAAGAAGCTGCTTATTACAGTCCTCCAGCTGACGTGCAAGCTTTCCGTCTCTTTCCTTTACCAGCCGTCGCACTTTCATAATATTTTCCTTGTACAAGCTGGCACTGTACATTTCCCGGCCCCTCTCCACCAGATTGTGGGCCTCGTCGATCAAAAAGAGATACTCGCCTTTTACATTATCTCCAAAAAAGCGTTTCAGTCTTGCGTTCGGATCAAACACATAATTGTAGTCGCAGATCACTGCATCTGCCCAAAGCGACAGATCTAGCCCCAGCTCAAACGGACAGACCTGCCACTTTTTTGCCTGCTGCTCAATGGCGCTCCGGCTTAGATCGTCGGTCTCTGTTATCATCTCATAAACCGCATCATTAATCCGGTCATAATGCCCTTTTGCATAGGGGCAGTAATCCGGATTACATTCCGCTTTATCACAAAAACATATCTTCTCTTTGGCAGTCAGCACGATTGTCTTGTACCGCATCTGCTCACTTTCTGATATCTGCCCGTTTTCCCGGTGCGGCCCCTCTTTTAAAATTTCAAAAGCCTGCTGAGCCACTGTGCGGGTAATGGTCTTTGCAGTCAGGTAAAACAGCTTTTCCGCCAGCCCTTCCCCCACTGCTTTCACTGCCGGGAACACTGTTGCCATCGTCTTTCCCACCCCGGTAGGAGCCTGGATAAAAAGCTTCTTCTTCCGCAGGATCGTCCGGTAAACCGAGGTAACCAGCTCTTTTTGCCCTTCCCGGTACTCATAGGGAAATTCCGTCTGCTTAATGGACTGATTCCTAAGTTTCTTCCATTCCACCTGGAACCTTGCCCACTTTTCATACTGATCCGTCAGTTCATAAAACCATTTCCGCAGTTCCTCCATTTCATATTCGCTGCGAAAACGGCGGATTTCCTCTGTCTCCAGATGACAGTAGGTCATCTGGACTCCCATACTGTCCAGACCATTCTGCTCCCCATAAATGAAAGCATAACACTTTGCCTGTGCAAGATGTACCTGCACAGGCTCTTTCATTGTATCCAGATTCTTAAAAACTCCCTTGATCTCATCAATGACGGTTCCTTCATCCGTCTCCATCACTCCGTCCGCACGGCCTTCTATCTGCAGAGTAAATCCTTCAAAAGGAACCTGTATCTTCATCGTTACTTCCGGATGATAGCTGCTTCCCATCTGACGCTGGATCTTCCGGTGCATACGGGCTCCCATCTGCATGGCATCCTTGTCGGCGGAGGCAATACGGTTGTCGATATCACCACTTTGCAGGATAAATTCCACAAGGGCACGGACAGATATTCTAATCACTTGCTCTTCCATGCTTTTCATTATAGTAGAGGATAGTAGATTTTGCAAATTGGGACGTAACACTTTTAAAAAGCAATGTCATTAAGTTTAGAAAATGAGTCCTCA
>NZ_JAYAZJ010000097.1:0-37046 GCF_037273965.1 Claveliimonas sp.
GACCTATGTTGCAACTAATTTTTCAATTGACCTATATTTTTCTGGTTTTAAAAACATCTTGTGAAAAAATAAATTTTTCTAACTCATTAAACAACACAGGGCGGATTGTGTTGTTTTAAAAGAAACTGAATACAAACTTTACCGGTTTGGGTTTGGAATGGAAGATGAAACTGAAGATGAACACAAAAGCAGAAAAAGGAGAAGATTATGCAGCTAAACCTCACGACAGATTACGCAATCCGGTTTCTCTTATGCCTGGGCGATACAAAAGGGATAATGACAGGAAGTTTGATTGCAGACCAGATGAAAATACCCCCCAAATACCTTCTGAAGATAGCGCGAAAACTGCGTGGAGCAGGAATGCTTGGTACAGTAACCGGTGCAAAAGGAGGATATTATCTTCTAAGATCATTGGAAGAAATTACTCTTCTTGATGTTCTGAATGTAATGGAATCGTCAGTGAAAGTCAACCGTTGCCTGGAAGATGACGGATACTGTAATCGCGGAGCGGTAAGCACCTGCCAGATTAGAAAGTATTACCAGTACATCCAGAAGGAGATGGAAAATAAATGGCTTTCCAGAAGCCTGGGAGAGATTGTAAAAATGATGGATGCAGAAACCTGTGCAGCAGATGATATGCAAAAGGAATTGACGGAGATAAAGTGCAGCCATGGTTTACGGGAACAGAGATTGGCAAGAAGAAGAGAGCTTCAAGCGAATATTATAGAAAGTATTCCTGTAGCACAATGTGTATCGGAAGAGAATGGGAAAGGATACCATGAAAAAATTGTATGAAAATGAGGCGATAAGTGGTGAATAGAAAAAGACGGAATATTTTGGTTGCTATCTGCATCATAGTAATTCTTGCCCTGACAGCTGGATTCTGGATCAGGGAAAAAGGAAAAAGTGTTCCGGAAAATCATCATTCTGAACAGACAAATGAAAAAAGTAAAGCAGACAACTCCGAAAGATCTGAACAAGCCAATGCATCAAAGAAAAAAGAATATACCGAAGAAGAAAAAGCGCGGATAGAGGAACAGACCGGAGTGACAGTCCAAAACGATGGAACCGTAGAGGTGAATATCGGAGAAATTCTGGAGGAAGAAGAGTCCGCGGCAGTCAGCCGGGAAGAAGCAGAAAAGAAGATCCTGAAAGAAGCAGGAAAAGGATATGAGATAGAGCGGCTGGGGCTGGAAAAATACCAGGACAACATGTACTGGGCAGCCCGCGTTGTTAAAGGAGGTGAGGCCAGACAGATATGGATCGACGCAGAGGCAGGAGAGACATTCCTGAACCAGAAAGAATAAGAGATTAAAAGGGAGGAGGTGAAAAGGAAAAGTGAAAGGAGAAGAAGGCAAGATCAAAAAGCACAGAAAAAGGAAAGGCAGAGTAAACTGGCTGAAACGGAGCCTGGCAGTCTGTTTGGCAGCGGCAACGCTGATGACAGGCGTAGGGCTGGAAAGCGTGTTTGCAGATGAAGCGGTAAGTACCGGCAAAATCGAGACACAGCAGAGTGCGCAGACAGAAGTTCAGACACAGGCGGAGACAGGCGAGGCAGATGAGAATACAGCCGCAGCTAATGCAGCTGACCCTGCAGATCATAACAATGCCCCGGAAAGTGTGACAACGGGCGAAGAGGCAGATAAAGCAGAGGCTGCAGATGAAGGGCAGACAACAGATGTGGTGAATACAGATGAGGTGTCAGAAGGGCAAGCTCCATCCGGACAGTCGGCAGATAATAAACAGAATGCAACTGGGACAAAAGTAGAAACTAATACAGAAGAGACTGTACAAAAACCGACTGGAACACAGGCAGAGGAAAGTGTAGGGGATACGCCGAAAGCAATTACACTGCCTGTACTGGAAAAAGCTCTTCTGGCAGCACAGAATGCGACAGATGCCCCTGAAATTACAGTGCATCAGTATGCGAATGAGAGCAATACAATAAATCTTAGAGAAGGAGAATTAGAAACAAATCTTCCCAAATTTAAAGGAGGTTCTCTTGCAGAAGGAGATACAGAAGAAATTCCTGACTATGTACCTGATGCAGATGAACCGGCAAGAATTTTTAAGCAGGCAGCTTTTGTGTATAAAAATGCAGAAGATAATATGGTTTGGCTGACAGGACTTTATCCGCATAAAAACGATACAACCGGAAAGTATGATTGGTACTACACAACAAAAAAGACAGATGAGAATAATCCTTCCGGTGATCCTAATGATCCGTTGGAAGAGGTGGAAGTTGGCTATCTTTTGCCAGAGAATACGGAAATTCGGTTTTATTACGAGTTGACAGGAGAAACCTTGTATACAGTTGAAACGTCCGGTGTAGCCGGAAGCTTTAATTTGAGCCTTACAGGCGGTGAGAATCAGAATGGAACATTTAAGGCAAAAGCAGGTGCTAAAATTATTGCAACTTTAAATGTAGCAAATACTATATGGTGGGCAGAATGTTTGTTAAAAGGGGCGTCCACAGAATATGGGAAATGGGGCTTTTTCAGAGATGACATTCAAGATAATAAGCAACCGTCGGCATATAGGGATCCTTCATATACTCATGGGAAAAAGATAGATGACAAAGGAAATTACCAGTTTGAATTTACGATGCCGAAAGAAAATTTATCGTTGACTATGACATCTCATCAATGGGAAGGAGCAGATGCAATTTCCTGGTTTGGTCTTTGGGCAATGGAAAGAGAACAGGAAGGTTCGCCAGAGTATGGAGCTACCCGCATTTATACCTATAGTAAGACTTCCAGTAGTAACACTACTCCGGACGTTACGGAATTAAAGTATAGCGATACAAGCCCAACAAATGGATTTGGAACCTGGTATTTGGGGGGCAAGCCTCTAATGACCTATGAAGCCTATTATAAGGACTTATCTTGGCCCAATACTTCTTATCGAAAGATGTTGGCTGGGAATTTGCCAAGTAGTACTAATGGACTTCCTAATGTAGGGCCGGGGGTTGAAGAAAGTAAAGGATTATGGTCAACTCAGGTGGATCAGGCTGGAACCTCAAAAAATATTCCTGTTGGAGAATTTGTTCCTGGCGGAACGGTGGTATTCGGTCTAGAAGCATCAAGGGCATTGCAGAATACAGGTTCTTTTAATAAAGAGTATCTTTGGAGAAACATTCCAGCGACTTTAAGTCTGGATATTTACCGAGACGAAGATTATTCCGGAGGTAATTTTGATCGTTATACTCTTATTATGCCGAAAAAGGCAGGTACATCTGTTTCAGAGGAAATACCGGGAGGCGGGAAAATAACAATAGAATGCAGAACAGTTCATGACGAGAATGCTACAGATTTATGGGGCAAACGGTTGGATGCAGGATACGGCAAGCCAACGATGAGCGCTAGGTTAAATAAACCGCAGTGGTATACCTATAAAATTACAGTTTCAGGAATTATTTCAAATTTCAAAATTGTATATAACATGTACCATACATCACAGTCAAATCATTTCATTAATGCTCTGGATGGAACGGTGGAAGGAAGTGATGTTTCCACTGTTTCTAATAGAAAAGATCCAAGCAAAGTAAAGGGAGATTTTATCTATTACGCTAAAGGGAGAACTTATAATCCAGATGGAACGGCAGTTGATAATCCAGGAACAATTGGTTATTATCCGTTGAGAGAGGGACTTAAAATTGAGACAGCAGAAAGAGCAGATGAAACGGGATATAATAAAAATGTTAATTGGATTTTGCTTGGAGCACAGGTGCAGGAGGGATACAGTAAACCTGAGATTACAATGGAAAAAGGAAATGCAAGCCAAGCAGGATTTTCTGTAGAAGAACAGAACCGACTGGCAGACGGCCGTTATGTATATAAAGTGGCACTCACCGGCACTCAGAAAAATGACTGGGAAAATCCAACAGGAAGGCTAAGCATGGTGTCAGAGCCGATACAATTTTCAGTAAAGTATGGGACAAATGAAAATGGTATTTTCAAAGAACATACAACTCCAGACTATACACTTCAATATGATGAAAATGAAAATTATATTATTCTGCCATATCTTCCAAATGGCGTTACGAGTTTGAAAGGATATAATGTAGAAATTTGGACAACTGGAGATAACGTGGAGAAGGTGGCAAATCTCAAGTACAAAGATATCTACCCTGATTCAGCAGAAACCATTTGGATGCCGGCAACAGTTATGAATGTAAGAGACATTTACAAGTATCTGACAACTCATAATATAAACGGTACTGTCGATGATAATGGTGCCCTCAAAGCAGGTGTTACACAGTATGATATTCGCCTGATTCCAGAGATAGCAGGCGACGGAGATGCGGCATGGCTAGTAGATGGAATTGGCTATAATACATATCAGCAAACAGGATGGTTTGATGATTGGAACAAAGATCCCGATAAAGGAGTAACGGAAGACTTTGCCGGAAAATATTTCGGGGACAAGGAGACAAGATATATAGATGGTTATATTAATAGTACGGTGGTATTTAGCAATTATCCTGAAGCATTTCTTGATCCCGATACACAGGAGAGATATGTTCTCCAAAGAGATGTAAGTGTTACAAGTGGGATAGCTTCTCAGGCTAAAACGGTACTTGGATATTTCTACTATATTAACCAGGCAGAATTGATTGGAATCGGTACACCAGATTACTTGACAGATAATGCACTGGCAAATGACCTGGCTGCAAAGAGTCAAATGGATAGGCTGAGACAGTGGGCATTTGACAATAAGCAGAATAAATATACTGGCGTAAAAGGACGAACAGATAATGTTTTCAAATTACCAGATGGAGTAGTTATGCCTCAAGAAATCAATACTTCCAGTGGCATTATGAAGTGGGCCGGATGGAAGTTTGGTAAATTGGAGGATAATGGAACGCTTTCTAAAATTTACAATTATAAAGTTCCTGATAATGTAAAAGAGGTAAATCTTTATGATCTGTATCAACAAGAAGGCGGAAAAGAAGTCTGGGAGGGAATCTTTGGAACTGGAATCGGTACACAACGGGTCAAAGGACATGGAATTGTTCTTGTGCCAACATATAGCGGAGCGAAGATAGAGCCTGCTGGAGATACGCAGAGAACTGTCGAGACTTACACGGGCGGAAACGCGGATATGGATATTAATAACGGAAGCTTTACCCTCAGTGCAGACTTTAGTTTTATAGGGAATAAAGAAAATTTGAAACAGGAGGGTGTCGGCTTTGCAATAATTAAAAGTCAGACAGGCGGTACAACACAGGTAGTCGGCTCCGGAATGCTACAAGGTGATGAGATAAAATATCTACAGGGTTCTTATATTAGCAACGGACAATTAACGATGGATATTAAGGATATCATAATTGAAGATGGAACACTATCTCTTTCATGCCATGTTGTAAGTATTGATCAAGGAGGAACGCCAACTATTCGTTATGAGAATGATAATGACGCTACTTATGCGATATATGCATGGTCATCAGGAAATAGTATAACAATTCCATCTAAAGATGATATAGATGTCTCAAATGGAATTGACGGAGATGAAATGATGTGGATTGTTAATGCCGGATCTAATATTCCTGGAGATACAAATACAGTTAAGGTTCTTCCTAAGGCAGTATCTACGATTGAAGAGCAGCAGGTACCTGGTGGTGAAGCAATTCAGCAGATTGAAAGTGCGGATCCTATAGTAACAAATGCAGAAACAGATTTTGATGTTACCGGAAGCTTCCAGGCAGATCCTTGGTATCCAGTAGATTTACAGATTGGCAATAGTGCAGCTTCAGAAGCAAAAATACATATTGCACTTTACAAGAAGAATCCAGATAGTAATCCACCAGATTGGCATAGCTGGGCTTTTGATGGAGATTTAACAAGCGGAGCAGGTGTTGCAGGTTCTACAGAGCAAAAGACAGATAAAGGAAGGATTGATTTCGGAGGCGATGGAGAGGCTACTGTCACATTCCCTATTTTTAATCGGATAAATCCTACTAATGGTAATCCGACCGTTTCCTGGCAGTGGGATGACAGGGCCAAGTACTGTATCGTGGCGTGGAATGAATCTAATAAAGATCTGGCGGGAGATAATCCAACATTTACTGAAAACAATTTATGTCCGGGAGGAGCACAGTCTGATGAAGCACCTAGTGTAACATCAGAAATTCAACTGCAGTGGCAGGAGAGCAACTATTATGTTTACATACCGGCTAACGTAATCCTGACAGAGAATGAAGCTAATGTAAGCGGAGGATCTGAAGGCTATGCAGGAGCAGCAGCAGAAGTTCGCTATAAAAGTGCAGATGAAGGAAATGACGCATATACGCTGCCGGAAGTGGAAGTCAAGGTAGAAGATGAAAAAGACCTGACAGAGCAAATCACAAGCAGAACCATGACTATGGGAATTTACAGTACAAATGGTGAAAAACGCCAGTCAGTAGAGGAAACTCTTGACCCTTCAGCCGGAACAACCGGGAAATATTCCTGGGTAGGCGTATTGAAGGATGGAACTGCTTCAACAGAGGAAACTACTGATACCAAGGAAATCGTTCCAACCGGAAGAAATATCCGTTATCAGATCAATGCTCCGGTTAACCAAGGAGATAAAAAGGGAACGGAATATCAAGGAAGTGTAAATTATATTCTGACGCTTCGGGAGTGGCAAAGACCATAATAAAACAGCAGATGGAGGATTGCAGAAAATGAAAAGAAGAGTCAAAAGACTGTTAGTAAGCATGAGCCTCTGTCTGCTGCTGGCGGCAGCTCCTTTAGGGAGCGCTAAGGCCGCCGGAGTGGACAGTCAGGTGAATGTGAGCTACACGGCGCAAGGTCAGCAGGGAATCGGCGGAGACGGCAGCGAAGGAAGCAGCACGATCAACGCCGGGAAACGCACTAGTCCGGTACGGACAGGAGATGCCTCCTTACCCATAGCATATCTGGCTATGGTTATGATTTCAGCGGGAGCAATTTTACTGATCCTGCTGAAGGATAAAAAAGAAGAAAAAGAGGAGGAAAGTGCATTTTAAAAAATACACTTTCAAGACACACGGAGATCCATCAGCCGGGGAAAAAGAGATGGAGGGGAACAGGATGGAGAGGCCATCCAAACAATAAAAAAACACAGAGAAAAGGAGAAAAAGAAGTATGAAGAAGAGATTAGCAACATTAGCAATTTTAGGAGCAATGACAGTGAGTGCAGTAGCACCGATGAGCGTATTTGCAGCAGAGTCAGAAACAACTGTGAAATACATTGCTGGGGCTGTAACACCGGGCGGCGGAGATGCAGGATATTATGTAACAATTCCTTCAGACATTATGTTCCAGAATACAACTGATAAAGTAGAGCAGAAATTGGAATTGAAAGCAACAGATGAAAACAAAGGACTTCCATTTGGGTTGGCAGTAGACGTTACTGTTAGTTCTGCACAGGGTGCTAAAGTTAGCAGCGGATCATATGGAGAGCTTAAATATGAGGTTGATTATTCTACAGGTGGTGGAACAGGAAAATTAAATGGGACCACACCTGGAAATCCGGATGCTGTTGAGGTTGGAACATTGAAATCCAAGACTGATGCCGCTACAGAGGATGCGAACTTAACTATCACAGGTCAGGCACAGCTTAAGGAAGATGCAGCGAAAGGGACACCAAAAGGAACAACATTTGAAGACCTTTTGACTTATACTATCACAGAGCAATAATTAACTACTTATCCCATCTTTCTAACCTCTAATCTGAATAATAAACAGAAAGAGTAAATAAGTGAATTCAAAAAGAACAGGGAGCCGGAAAGGATCTGGCTCCCTGTTTTAAAAAAATTTCTCTGAACAGGTTTAAAGGAATGCCTATAAAATAATATGAAAAAAGGCTGCTCCGGTATGAGGAGCACATCCAGAAAAGGGAACAGGAGAAACTCATGAAGTATTTTATACAGTTTGATGTAATAACAAAGAATATTAAGGAGCAGCGCTCCTTTCAGGATAAAAAAGGTCATCAGTGGCCTTACCTTACCATCGAAGAATATAAGGAACTTCCGGAAAAGGAACGACGCATTGCCGGGGATTTAAGACGGCAGGATTCCGGAAGTGCAGAGCTTACTTTAGAAGACGGGGAAGCCCTGACAGGGCTTTATGAATATCGCCCGGGGAAGCGGTGGAACGAAAAGACCATTGGTTATCTTCCGGTTGTACCGGAAGGAGAGGGGGATGAGCCGGTCTGTTGTGTGAGAATCTTAGGACGCTCCCTGGTAAAGACCATCCTTTTGCCCCTGTTGCTTTTGTGCCTCCTGGCAGGGATTGTGCTGGGATTTTTGTGGTATCTAAGGGATGAAGAGGTTCCGGGACTGGATGAAGCCCAGATTGCCTACCATGTGGAAGGGATGGTAAATAAGGATCCAAGCCAGATCATGCTGCCGGGAATCAGTCAGATCACAGCCCGGGCAGGGGAGGAGCATGTGGAGCATGTTCTCTTTAATCCGGAAGGCAATCCCTGTTATTTCAAATTCCACCTTGTACGCAATGATACTGGGGAAGAACTTTACACTTCCGGACTTGTGGAGCCGGGAAATGCGGTTATGGAGTTCGACCTTACAGAACCTCTGGAAGCAGGAAGTTATGAAGTAACAGTACAGGTGGAGACTCATCCGGTGGATGATCCGGAAGGCGAAATGAACCAAGGGGCGATTAAGACTACCCTGGTAGTGGAATAGGAACAAAAGAGAAGGGAATGAAAAGTCTATGAGCAGAAGATTAGTGGAGAAAGAGCTGGAAACCAGCAGTAAAACTTACAGCAGGAAAGAAGGCTGTTGGAATTACATTCCGGCAGGGATGGCGGAAGAAGAGGAGATTACGCCCCAGAAGATTATAGGGGATATCGGATACCGTTCAAAGAAAGAAGAGGCAGCGTTCCTGCTGGGAGAGGAAGGGACGGAAGTGGCGGTAAACCCCTTTAAGGCTAAACTGGGATACGGACAGAAGGTACTGGGATATATCCCCTGTGAGAAGGAAGATGGGGGAGTGATCTATGTGCGGGTGATCGGAAAGAGCTGGGGAAAGATTCTGATTCCGCTGGTAATTCTGCTGGCGTTGATCGCCGGCGGACTCTGGTGGTATTTTGCCCAGAACCGGGGGCCGGATCTGGACGATTCAGCCATGGCTTATCAGATGCCGGGCGGTCTGAAGAATGAGGATCCAAGCCAGATCATGCTTCCCGGATTCGGAACCATCGATATGGAAGCAGGTCAGAGGACGGTTCATGCAGCATTGTCCAATCCGGAGGGAAATCCCTGTTACTTCAAATATACAGTAAGTCTGCAGGAAGGAGGAGATGTCCTCTATGAGAGTGGATGGCTGGAGCCGGGAACGGCAGTGACAAAATGGGAGATCGCGGAAGAACTGGAGCCGGGAGATTATCCGATTTCCCTTTTGGTGGACACTGGAAGTCTGGATGATTATCAGCAGGAAATGAATAAAGGAACCATTAATGCTACCCTGCATGTGGAGTAAAACCATGAAGAGAGAACAAAAGAAGAAAGGATTCCGGCAGGCTGTATTACTGTTAATGGGAGTATTTGTTTTATCGGCCCTTGCAGGATGCGGGAAGAAGCCGGCAGAGGCACAGGAAGTCACCAAGGCGGAGGGGACGCTCCGAATCGGGGAGGAGATTACCCTCTATATAGAAGATATCCAGTACATGTCTCAGGTAAAGCCGCCAAGTCCCATGGGATATTATGACTATTATCCGGAAGAAGAAGGCTGGAGGTATCTGGTGGTATCGGGGACGACAGAGAACCGAAGCGGAGAAGATTTCAACCCAAAGAGATGCTATGTGGAAGGATACGTGGATGGCGAACCAAGGGAAGGAAAACTCCTCATTTTGGCAGCGCCGGGGACAGAATTTTGGGATACTCTGCCGGCAGACAGCAAGAAGGGAAGCTGGGATTTTTACTTGTTTACCCTGATCAGAGAAGAGGAAGAGCCGGAGGAACTTGGTTTTTTCTATAATGATGGTTTTACAGAAGCAAAAGAAGGAGAAAAATGGGATCATAAGATTACCCTGGAGCTGTTCGAGTAAAAGAATAGGCAGAAGGAGAAAAGGAAGCCATGTCAGAAAAAAAGAAATTACCGCAAACAGAGGAGATCGCCCGTTATATTGAAGAGATGGAGATCCGGAAGAAAGTAATCGGAGGCTGGGAAGAAGAGGATGTGCTGGAGCACATCCGAATAATCAGCGGGAAGTATGAAGAAGTGATCCGGAGCCTGCAGGCGAAGATAGAGGAACAGGCGGAGGAAGAGGAAGAGAGGAAGAAGGAATACGGGAAAAAGAGTACGGAACTGATTGACAGCATGACCCAGATCCGAGAGTATCGGGAGCATATGCTGGGGAAAGCCAAAGAGGAGGCAGAAGAAATTTTAAAAGCAGTCCGGGAGCAAGAAAAAGAGGGGGAGGAGCGGATCCGGGAATTAAAAGTGATGTATGAAAAGGAGCGGCAGGAATATCAGAAAAAGGCAGGGCTTTTGAAGGAGCAGGGGCGCATTTTCAGCGAGAATGCCCGGAAGATTTTGGAGGAGATAGAGGCGCTTCATGACGGAATGGAATAGGAAGGAAATAAAAGAAGAGAGCCCGGTGGAACAGGCAGTTTCCAGTCGGATAGAAGAGATCCGAACAGAAAAGCGGGGCTGGAAGAAGTGGGCAGCAGGGACCGGAGCAATGGCTTGTGTACTTTTTTTACTGTCTCATGTGTTTTTCGGACTTGCTGTTGTAGAAGGTTCTTCTATGGTTCCCGGATATCAGGATCAGGATCTGACCCTTTATGGAAAAGTCCGTGGGGAATTGAAACGAGGAGATGTGGTGCTTGCCAGGATACAGGATGGGAGGACACTGATCAAACGGGTCATTGGGCTTCCCGGAGAAGAAATTTATATAGAGAAAGAAAGCGGAGGAGTATACATAGATGGGGATAAACTGGAAGAACCTTATATACAGGGACAGACAAGCCCCGGGATTGGTCAGGAAAATCCGTTGACGCTGCAAGAAGGGGAATACTTTATTATGGGAGATAATCGGGAGAATTCTTCCGATTCCAGATATTACGGACCAGTGAAAGAAGGGCAGATCAGAGGAAAAGTCTTATGGTCCTTAAGGAAGGATTAGGAGAAAGAACAGGAAAAAGGGGAGGAAAAACAGGAGGAAAGGAAGTGGAAAGGATTGGAAAAGAAAAAAGTAAAGAAAGTACTTCCGCTGCTGATGGCGGCGACCGTAGTATTTTCGGGATTTTCAACAGCGTGGGCAGAAGAGCCGTCAGGGGAGCAGGGATTGGGACAAGCTAATGAAGTAGAAATGTCAGGCGAGCCGGAGGTTTCAACGGAACCGGAGACATCGATGGAACCGGAAGTTCCAACGAAGCCGGAAGAACCGGAGATTGCAGAGGAACCAGAGACACCGACGGAACCGGAAACTCCGGAAGGTTCAACGGAACCAGAGACACCGACGGAACCGGAAACTCCGGAAGTTCCAATAGAGCCGGAAACGCCAACGGAACCGGAAGAACCGGAGATTGCAGAGGAACCAGAGACACCGACAGAGCCGGAAACTCCGGAAGGTTCAACGGAGCCGGAAACGCCAATGGAACCGGAAGAACCGGAAATTCCAGCGGAGCCGGAAACACCAACGGAACCGGAAGAACCGGAGATTTCAGAGAAACCAGAGACGCCGACGGTACCGGAAATTCCGTCAGAACCGGATAACGGGTCAGATGAAGAGACAAAACCGATTGCTCCGTCGCCATCTGTACCGCAGACAGGATGGAATCCACAGGTACTGCCAGTGACGGGAAATCAAAAGGAAAGATTCCTGGAAGAGTTTACTCCATCAGAACGGCTCATTCCCAAGGTTTTACGGATAAAGTACAGTACAGATATGCCTCTTGAGAATATTCCGCCCTTTATTACTACAGAGATGATCACAGGAGCTTTGAAGGTACAGGATGAATACGGCTATCCGGCTTCTGTAACGATTGCTCAGGTTATTCAGGAATCCGGATTTGGAAAGTATGGTCCTTATGGTGAGAAGGGACAGGGGCTTTCCTACCTGGCCTTTCAGTACAATAATCTTTTCGGAGTCAAAGGGACAGGGCCGGCCGGGTCTGTTCAGATGAAAACAGGGGAAGAAACAGAAGAAGGGAGAAGCTATACCATTCGGGCAGGATTCCGGATGTACCATACATACAGCGAAAGTATGGAGGACAGGGCAAAACTTTTGAAGGAAGTATATAGTGATCTGATCGAAGGGGTAACGGATGCCAATACTTTTGCCATGAGGATCGGAAGCCGTTGGGCAACGGACGTTGATTACGGAAAAAGCCTGATCCGGCAGATGGAAACTTATGATCTCTATCGTTTGGACCGAATGACACTGGAGACTTTTGACAGTCTGCTTGGAGAGTTTGCAGATCCATGTCCGGGGTCACAGGTAACAAGCAGATTCGGGTGGCGGCAGTGGAGCCATTCCTATCATAAAGGGATTGACCTTGGAACCGGCAGTGAAAATATCCCTACCTATGCGGTGGCAGCAGGAACAGTGATTGAAGCAGGCTGGGGCGGATCCGCCGGCAACTGGATCATCATTGACCACGGAGAAGGAATTGTGACAAAATATATGCATCACAGCGAGATGTATGTCAAAGAAGGAGACAGGGTGGAAAAGGGAGAGCAGATCGGTTTAAGCGGAACCACAGGGCGTTCTACAGGGAATCACCTGCATTTCCAGTTGGAGATAGACGGAGAAGCAATTGACCCGGAACCATATCTTTTCCCAGAGGAAAGCGGACTGAACAGTCAGGACTAAAGGGAAGAGAGCAGCACATCAGAAAAATGGCAGTAATCCTCTTTTTTACTTGACATAAGTATAATTCGTCGATATAATAGATGACATAAAGACGATGTGGGTGAAATAGTAATTGAAAAATATAGAAGGAACAGTAAATTACACATATTCAAAAGGAGGAATACTATGTTAGAAAAACAGGATATTGAAATAATACGGTCGATTATGCAGGAGTCGGAAGAGCGGATAATGGAAAAATTCGATCAGAAGCTGCAGAGAGCGCTGCGTGAGACAGAGAATGGTCTACTTGAGGAAATGGACAGGATGAGAGAAAGCCTGGAAGAGAAAATTGCAAATGTCGATAAAAAGGTAGATAATCTGGAAACTTATTACAGGATAACAAAGCTTGAAAACGATAATACCTCCATTTTATTAAAAATAGTGGGGGACCTGCAGGAACGGGTGACCGTGCTGGAAAAGAAAACAGCATAATATACAAAACAAACGGATCAGACAGAGCACAGGATCAATGTGCTGTCTGGTCTGTTTGATAATAGAAATGAAAAAGATCAGAGAACTTCTTTGATTCGCAAAACAGCGTCTTCAAGAATGCCGTTTACGTCAGCGCCCTGGATATCCAGGTTTTCAGCCTGAAAGCAGAGCACTTCCGGTATACTGTAAAAGGCATCAGACAGAGCCTTTACATAATCGTAGCCCAGGTTTCGGTCTGCGATAGGTCCGCCTGCTGTTGTCACATAAATGATACGTTTTGCTTTGCAAAGTCCCAGGGGAATACCGTCCGGGGAATACTGGAAGGTTACGCCGACTACTGTAACATGTTCGAGATATATCCTTAAGATGGAAGGAAAAGCCAGATCCCAGTAGGGCGCTGCAATAACAATTTCATCTGCGGCAGCAAACTGGGCTGCATAGCGAAATAGAGGATCTGAAAAATTTTTGGATGAAATAAGCTGGCTTCGCTTTTCTAACAGTTCCAGATCCAAAGGGGAAAGTTGTTCATGGCCAAGATGGACTTCTTCTATCTGTCCGTTTAATTTTTTCAGAACTTCCTGTGCCAGTAAACAGGTGCGTGAGCAGGGTCTTACGCAGGCATTGACAAATAATATTTTTTTCATGTTGACTCCTTTTTTGTTCAAATAATACTACCCTCTTTTTGCAAGAGTATATCCTTTGTGAAAAGAGAGTGGAGCGGATAAAGGATACGCTGTGATTTTACGATATACTTCCCTTATTTATTTGTCAAGACAGGGTTGTATGTTTCAAAACATCCGTAAATGTTTACAAATGGTTTTGGTGGTTGCTATAATAATAGCAGCCATTCTTTTGTATGGTAATGTTTATATGACGGATGGAAATTATGTACATGGAGAAAGATTTATGGATAAATATACGGTTCTTTTGGTAGACGACGAAGAAGAAGTTATACAGGTGATCATGAAGAAGATCAATTGGGAGGGCCTTGGGTTTTCTGTGATCGGCTATGCAAACAATGGCGTAAAGGCGTTTGAAATGGTAGAGGAGTTCCAGCCGGATGTAGTCATGACAGATATAAAGATGCCATATATGGACGGTATGGAACTGGCGGGACGGATCAAGGAGGAGTTTCCGGCAACTAAGCTTTTGATCTTTACCGGGTTTGACGAGTTCGAGTATGCCAAGGAAGCAGTACACCTGGAGGTAGAAGAATATATTTTGAAGCCGGTCAATTCACTGGAGCTTACAAATGTATTTACTCAATTGAAAATAAAGCTGGATCAGGAGATCAGTGAGAAAAGAAATACGGAAATCCTTCAGAAATATTATATGGAATCCCTGCCTCTTTTGCAGGCGAACTTTTATTCTACCTTGATAGAAGGAAGGATTATGGAGGGAGATCTTCCCAAATATATTGAAGATTATCAGATTTCCCTGAAAGGGCCGTTTTTTTGCTGTGTTGTGATCCATACATCCTCAAGGCAGGTTCCAAAGAATATGAACCCGGTGCTTTTGGCGACTTCTGTTCAGAAGCAGGCAATGGAACGATTGGGCGGTAAATGGCATCCAAAATATTTTTCCTATCTGGGAAATACAGTGATGATCGCACAGCTGAAGAATGAAAATGAGGTATCAGATCTGACAGACGAGTGCGATCGCTTCTGCCGCTATGCCAGTCGTATGATCGGAGCGGTGGTTATCATTGGAGTAGGACAGGTGTGCAGCGATATCCTGGAGTTGTCCCAGTCCTATAACGGTGCCAGGGAGGCGGTTTCTTACCGTGCAATATATGGCGCCTGCAGGGCGATCAACATTAAGGAAATTGCGCCTTCTGAAACGGGAAGAGCCGTTACGGCTAATGATGCGGAGTTATCGGAACTGTTTAAGAAGATTCGGATCGGATCACCTCAGGATGTGACGGAAGCTGTGGATAAGTATATGGATCGGATGTCTTTTCCCGATAAATCTTTGCAGTATCATCATATTGCTGTGATGGAGATGGTGAGCGCTCTGTACCGGTTTGTATCTAATAATGATCTGGTTGTGGAAGAATTTTCAGGGGATACAAGACAGCTGTACAGTAATCTTCTGGATCTGGAGCCGGAGGCTCTGCGAAAATGGCTGTTGGACATCAGTTTTTTATTTCGGGAAAACTTGATGAATGCAAGAAGCCGCTCCAGTAAATCTTTTGTATTCAGGGCCAAAGAATATATTGATAATCATTATTTTGAAGAGGAATTATCTTTGGACAGCATCTGTGATCTGCTGGGTGTTTCCAATTCCTATTTCTCAACCATTTTCAAAAAGGAGACAGGGCAGTCGTTTATCGGGTATCTGACCAGTTACCGAATGGAGAAGGCGGCGCATTTGCTGCTGGAAACAGCGGAGAAAAGTTACATGATAGCAAAAAGTGTAGGATATGCGGATCCAAATTATTTCAGCTATGTATTTAAGAGGCAGTTTGGAGTGTCACCGTCAAAATACAGGACGGAGCAGGAGGAAAAGTGAAGAAAAAATATTTCAGATATTTACAAAAATTAAAGCCAAGAGGGATACAGTCGGTTTTAATGATCGTTCTTTCTGTAATTTCTATTTCAATTATGATAGTTTTGGGTCTGATCCTGTATATGCGATTTTCCACTCTGTCCAGAGAAGATATGGTGCAAAGCACGCAGAAGCTGACAGAACAGGCAGGAGAAAGCATGGAGGATTATCTGGTGAGTATGCGCCAGATATCTGATGTCCTGTATTATAATATCATTAAGGAAAATGATTTTTCCAACCAGGATCAGGTGATTCAGGAAGGAATGAATCTCATGTACGAAGCAAACCGGGAAAATCTAAGAAGTGTTGCTTTGTACAACAGTTATGGAAGTCTTATGGCAGCGGAACCGGTGGTGTCTGAAAAGGCAGATCCCAATGTAACACAGCAGGATTGGTATGTGAAAGCGATGGAAGAAGTGGAAAATGTGCATTTTTCTACTCCTCATATTCAAAATCTTTTTGATGATAACAGTCTGCGTTACTATTGGGTCATCTCTTTAAGCCGTGCAGTAGAGATTACGGAAGACGGAGTGACCAGACTGGGGGTTCTTCTGGTAGATATGGATTATTCGGGCATTTCCCGGATGATGAATAAACTGAATACAGATAATAACGGACAGTATTATTATCTGTGTGACAGTAACGGTGAGATTATTTATCACCCCAGGCAGATCCAGATCAGTGATGGAATTAGCAGCGAAAACAGCAAGGGCGCTGCAGAATACAAAGACGGAGTTTATGATGAGAAGTTTGAAGGGGAGAGGCGGAAAGTCGTTGTCAATACAATAAGCTACACCGGCTGGAAGCTTGTAGGGGTAACCCCCTATTCAACTTTTACACATGGAATGATCGATATCCGGTATTTTATCGTAATGATCATTCTTGTGATGATTATGATGCTGTGTGCGATCAACCGGGTTGTTTCACAGAGGATATCAAGGCCTGTCCTTCTGTTAAATGAGTCAGTCAGGGAATATGAAGCGGGCAAAAAGCCGGAGATTTATATTGGAGGTTCGCCTGAGATCCGGCATCTGGGACAGTCCATTCAAAATTCTTATGAACAGATCGACCGTCTGATGAAGGAGATTGTTCTGGAGCAGAACGAGCGGAGAAAGAGCGAACTGGATGCATTACAGAGTCAGATTAATCCTCATTTTCTATATAACGCTCTGGAATCTATTACCTGGATGGTGGAAGGCGAGCGTAATGAGGAAGCAGTATTTATGATTTCACAGCTGGCCCGCCTGTTCCGGATCAGCCTTTCCAAGGGACGTACAGTGATCAGCATTCGGGATGAGCTTCAGCATGCGAAAAGCTACATGAATATCCAGAAGATTCGTTATAAAAATACATTTTCAGTGAAATTCGATGTAGATGAAGAGGTTTATTCCTACTGTACAGTGAAACTGATCCTTCAGCCGATTTTGGAAAACGCTATTAATTACGGTGTCAGCAGTATGGATGACTGCGGAGAGATCAGGGTGACCGGAAGGAAAGAAGGGGAAGTCATTATCCTTGCAGTAGAGGACAATGGACTTGGCATGTCGGAAGAAGAGGTGGAATTTGTGCTCACGGACAGCAACCGGATCCATAAGCATGGTTCGGGAGTTGGACTGATCAATATCAACAACCGGATCCAGATTTTATTTGGAAAAGAATACGGGCTTGTAGTAGAGAGTGAGCCGGATGAAGGAACAAAGGTTTCCATCCGCATTCCGGCAGTTCCATACACAGAGGAAAACGGAAAGATTCTGGAAAACGGATATATATTAAGTAAAGAGAAGATCAATGATATAGAAGAGAAGACAAAGGAAAGCAAAGATGAAGAATGACAAGAAAACGTTTATTCTGATCGAGGCGGTGCTGGCAGTACTTATTCTCGTGTTGGCGATTGTTATGATCAGCGAGAAGAGACAGGATGACAGATACAAGATTTCAGTTGTTGTCCCAAATTCCGATGACCGGCAATGGTCAGCTTTTAAATATGGCCTTAGAATGGCTGCCGCTGACAATAACATAGAGATGTCTGTGGCAAGTACAGCAGAGACACTGACAGCCCAGGAGGAAGAGCGTTTGCTCCGGGATGAGATCGAAAACGGGGCGGATGCGCTGATCCTCTATCCGGTACCAGGAGAAGAAACAGAAGAAATGCTGCAGGAGATTGGGAAGAAAGTTCCCATTATGCTGGTGGGTTCTGCTTTAACAGATGGGGAAGACACTGTGTTCCCGGTGACAGAACCGGATCATTATACCATGGGAAAAGCCTTAGGGGAGGAATTGATAAAAGATTATGAGGGGAAACTTGACGGTAAAACACTGGGAATCCTTTCTGAAACAACAGATTCGGCAGCAGTGATAAGCCGGGAGATGGGATTTCGGGATGCCCTGGCGGATTCAAATGTCAGGATCCGGTGGGCGGTAGGACATCCCTTTACAGAAGGCGGAGAGAGCTTTCTTGGAGTGCAGCCGGCGGTCGATATTATTGCGGCGCTGGATGACAGCAGCCTGACGGCAGCAGGAGAATGTGCGGCCTCTGACAGTCTCCACGGCGCACGGATTTATGGAATCGGAAATTCCACAGAAGCGGCTTATTATCTGGACACCGGTATGGTGGAATGTCTGCTGGTAGCAGATGAATTTAATCTGGGATATCAGAGTCTTAATGAAATAGCCAAAGAACTGGATGATTATCTGTATCACATGCAGAGTATAGAAGTGTATCATACTATCATACGAAAGGAAGAACTGTTTTCTGAAGAAAATCAGGAAATTCTTTTTACAATGAGTCAGTAGAAAATGAAAGGAAGCGCAATGAAGAAAAAGAGAATTTTGTCGGCGGGAATCATTCTGGGAACGACAGCATTGCTTCTTAGTGCCTGCGGGAATCAGCAGCAAAATCAGGAAAACCGGCTTTATATAGGAGTTACTTACTACAATCAAAGTGACACTTTTTTAAATGAGATGCTTGACTCTTTTAAAGCACAGTTAGAAGAGATGGAGGTTGGCGGCACAGTGCCTGCTGTGACGGTGAGAGACGCCGCGGGGCTGCAGAAGACGCAGAACGACCAGGTGAAAGAACTGATTGACGCCGGCTGTAATGTACTGTGCGTCAATCTGGTAGACCGGGCAGATCCGTCGGATATCATCGATCTGGCAAGAGAGTATGATGTGCCGATTATTTTCTTTAACCGGGAATCGGTGGCGGAGGATCTCATGCAGTGGGACCGGCTTTACTATGTAGGAGCAGATGCGAAGCAGTCCGGGGTGATGCAGGGAGAGCTGGCAGCAGACGAGATATGGGAGAATGAGCAGATCGACCGCAACAAGGATGGGAAGATTCAGTATGTTGTGCTGGAAGGAGAGGCAGGGCACCAGGATTCCGTTATCCGTACAGAAAATTCAGTGAATACGCTGCAGCAGAAAGGAATTGCACTGGAAAAGTTAAGTTACGAGATTGCAAACTGGAACAGAGCACAGGCGGAGAACCGGATGGAGCAGATGATCGGTCAGTACCAGACCAGCATTGAGCTTGTGCTGGCGAATAATGATGACATGGCGCTGGGAGCGATAGATGCTTATGAAAAGCTGAATTACAGTGAAACTTCAAGGCCTGTGATCTTTGGCATAGACGGAACAGATGATGGATTGAAAGCGATTCGGGATTCCAAGCTTACAGGGACAGTGTATAATGATAAAGAGGGACAGGCGGAAATGATGGCCAAGCTGGCAGCGGCTCTTGTATCGGGGGAGGGGATGGAAGATCTTCCTTTTGAAAACGACCGCTATCTTATGGTCCCTTATTTTAAGGTGACACCGCAGAATATAGAGGAGCTTCTGGGAGAAGAAAATATCAGTCCGGAAGCAAACGAAAGGGGATAAATTTGACATTTTACTGCTTATAAGTTAAAATAAAGCGACAAATTACATCGAAGAATCAAATATCCTGGAAAGACTATGTTATAAGGGAAAAAAGGGGAAGGAGATTACGCGATGTATAAAAAAGGTTCTAAGGGCTGGTTTAAACACGGTGATTTTCTCGTGTTGGATCTGATCTGTCTCCACATTGCTTTTGTATTGTCCTATGTGATCAGACATGGTTTTATTAACCCATACAGAATAGAAGTATACCGCAGCATGGCTATTTTCCTTACCATGGCGGATATTATGATCATTTTCCTGTTTGAGACATTGAAAAATGTACTGAAACGAGGATATTATAAAGAATTTGCGGCTATTGTGCAGCAGACACTGATATTGGAACTTCTGGCAACTCTTTATTTGTTCAGTGTACAGGATGGCTTTATCTATTCGCGTATCACTTTGTATGCGATGGGGCTTATTTACTTGCTGGTCACCTACTTTGTGCGTCTTGGGTGGAAGCGGCTGCTGCGAAAGAGGCTTAAGGACGAGCGGACATCGCTTATTATTATTACAACAGAATCCATGGCAGAGTCTGTTGTGCATGAAATTGTGGACTACAGTTTTGAGCGGTACAAATTGGCGGGAATCGTTGTGATTGATAAAAATATGGAAGGGCAGTCCGTCCATAAGATTCCGGTTGTTGCAACAGTAAGAACAGCAGCTGATTTTGTATGCCGGGAATGGGTGGATGAAGCGTTGGTTGTGATGCCGCCAAGAGATCCTTTGCCGGAACAGCTCATTAACCAGTTGAGCGAAACCGGAATCACCGTACACATTAATGTGGGGCAGCTGCCGGAATTTGAAGGAAAAAGACAGTTTGTGGAAAAGATCGGCCGGTATACTGTTCTTAGTACAAGCATAAATTATGCCACAGACAAGCAGCTTTTGGGAAAACGGATACTGGATATTATTGGAGGACTTGTAGGCTGCCTCATTACAATAGTCCTGTTCATTTTTATTGCACCTGCAATCAAGAAAGAATCACCGGGACCGGTATTTTTTACCCAGACAAGAATCGGGAAGAATGGACGCAAGTTTAAAATGTACAAATTCCGAAGCATGTATATGAATGCCGAGGAGATGAAGAAAGAGCTGATGGATCAAAATAACATGAAAGACGGCATGATGTTCAAAATGGATTTTGATCCGAGGGTCATTGGAAATAAGATTCTTCCGAATGGACAGAAAAAGACGGGTATCGGGGATTTTATCCGGAGAACATCGCTGGATGAATTTCCGCAGTTTTTTAATGTGCTCAAAGGAGATATGTCTCTTGTGGGAACACGGCCTCCTACATTAGACGAGTGGGAGAAGTATGAACTAAGGCATCGGGCAAGACTTTCCATTAAGCCGGGAATTACCGGACTTTGGCAGGTCAGTGGGCGCAGCAAGATTACAGATTTTGAAGAAGTAGTCAAATTGGACAAGCAGTATATTACAGATTGGAGCATGGGACTGGATTTTCGTATTCTTTTCAAAACAATCCAGTCGGTGATCAAAAAAGACGGTGCGAAGTAATCGGTGAGTTAAGAAGACATGGGAGCAAGGGACGGGAACATAAACGACAGCGGTTGCAGTCGGAAAAAGGCGCAATTTTGTTGTAAAATAAATTGCCCGGAAAGGAGTATCGCAAATGGATAACAACAAATTGCAGCTTTTTGAAAACAAAGCAATCAGAACGGCATGGGACGAGAAAAAGGAAGAATGGTACTTTTCCATTGTTGATGTTGTCGCGGTGTTGACCGACAGCCCAAATCCAAATAACTATTGGAAAGTTTTGAAAAAGCGGTTAAAAGATGAGGGAAATCAGTCGGTTACATCTTGTAACCAACTGAAGCTGAAATCGCACAAGGACGGGAAACGTTATTTGACCGACGTTGCGACAACGGAGCAGCTTTTGCGTATTATTCAGTCTATCCCCTCACCGAAAGCGGAGCCGTTTAAGCTGTGGCTTGCAGAAGTCGGGCGGGAACGGATAGAAGAAACCATAGACCCGGAACAGGCCATAAACCGCGCCCTTGAAACCTATCTAAAAAAGGGATATACCCGCGAATGGATTAACCAGCGGTTACAGGCAATCCAAGTGCGGAAAGAACTAACCGATGAATGGCAAGACCGGGGCGTGAAAAGGGGCGTTGAATATGCGATACTCACCGACGAGATCACCCGTGCATGGTCGGGAATGACGACACGGCAATACAAAAAGCTGAAAGGCCTTAAAAAAGAAAATCTTCGGGACAACATGAGTACAACAGAGATTATCCTGAATATGCTTGCGGAAACTTCCACAAAGGATATTTCCCAAGCGGCAAAGCCGGAAACCTTTGAAGAAAACATAGAGATTGCCCGCCGCGGCGGGAACGTTGCCGGGATTGCAAAACAAGCCCTTGAAGCGGAAACGGGCAAGCCCGTTATCACTTCTCAAAACGCGGCGCAATTAAACGCCGTTGTAACGGGCATGATTGAGGGCGTTGCGGACGCGGAAAAGAAGAAAGACGAGACAGACGAATAGAGGGATTGCAAGTGGAACGTTAGGGCTGAAAGAGTCTGGGTTTCTGCAACTTTTGGCGCGGTGCCGGAAATCGGCAAACCGCGCCTCTGTTTTTTATGTGCGCCTGGCGGCGCGCATTTTTAATGTATTCTGTAATGCTTAGAAGAATACGATGTTGGATGTGATACAAACGACAATGATGGAGATGATCAGCAGTGGACCGCCGATCTTCACAAAGTCCATGAATTTGTAACCGGCCGGCAGGATCTGAATGTTTACAGCGGTTCCGTAGGAGGTTGCGATTGCGAAGTTGGATGTTGCCGCAATCAGGATTACCCACGGTACCGGGCTGATTCCCAGGGCAATGGCCATCGGGATACAGATCGGGCACAGCATGGCTGCGGTTGCGTTATTTGACATGAAGTTTGTCAGTACGCTGCACAGTACCGCGATAACTATGGTCAGCAGCGGAACGGATGCATTGACGCCTCCGAAGAAGTTCAGTACGAAATTGGCGATCATCTCACCGCCGCCGGTTACATCCAGACCGGTTCCCAGTGTGCTCACTGTACCGATTACAATGAATACGTCCCAGGGAAGATCTGCGTAAGCCTGTTTCACGCCGATACATCCGGTAGCGATTACAATTACCGCTCCGATCATGCCGATGAGGCCGATGTTCAGGTAGTTGCTGAATGGTTCAAATCCCTGGATAACGAACAGTACGATACAAAGAAGCATGGTTCCAAGGGCCACGTTGCCTTTCCACCTGGGAATATCGGCGTATTTGTCTTCACCGGTATTCTCAAAGAGTTCCTCGGCGTACATGTTTCCGTCGTTAAAATGTGGATCGCCCGGTTTCAGAGCTTTTTTCAGCAGCCAATAACCCAGAGTTCCCCAGAAAATGATCTGTACGATACATACCGGCAGCATGATCTTGGTCATATCGAAGACGCCCAGACCATCCTCGTAGCCGGCGTAACCTTGCAGTACGGAGTTTGCCGCCAGCTGTGAGGTAGAACCGATCAGGGTAGTGCCTCCGCCGATGATAGCGCCGGTGCCTGCGGCGAAGATAACCATCTTAGAACGGATCTTTCCGGCGGACCCTGCCGCAACTACTGCGATCAGTGGCATCCAGATGGCAACGGTTCCGTTGTTGCTCATGAACGCGGACATGATGGTGCAGCAGGTTGCTGCCGCTACTACAAAACGGCGCTCAGATTTTGCCCACCAGGAGTTCCCGATTACTTTACCGATACGGTCTGCCACACCGGTCTCAAACAGAGCGGCGCTGACAATACACATACCGACTACCATAATCCATCCGGGAGCGGAGAATCCTTCATAAACTGCGGACAGCTCTACTTCCGGTACCAGTATTGCCATAGCCACGGCGCCTGCCATGGAGACAACGCTCATAGGAAATTTATTCCAGATGAAGAATGCAATCGTAATTGCGATGATAATAATTGCAACTGTACTTGATGCCATTGTTCTTTATTCCTCCCAACAAAGTTTTTTATAGTTCCGCCCACTGGGCGTCTTTCCATTTCGGATGATCGTAGACGGCTTTGTCAGCCACGTAGGGCCATTTCTTTCCCTCCACGACTGCCAGACAGCCATTGATGCACATCTGCGCCATCTTGATTACTGCCTCGCGGGTCTGTGCGGCAGAGTGAGGACTTGCCACCAGATTCGGGCAGTTCAACAGCGGGTCGTCTGCCTCCGGCGGCTCGTTACAGTACACGTCGGTGCCGGCTCCGGCGATCACGCCCGCTTTCAGGGCTTCTGCCAGATCGACTTCGTTGATGATTCCGCCGCGGCTGCAGTTGATCAGAAGAGCGGTCTTTTTCATCATCCCCAGATGCTCTTTTTTGATCATATCTCTGGTCTGCTCGGTGAGAGGTACGTGGATAGTCACCACGTCGCTGTCTTTTAGCAGATCTTCGTAATTCTCATAGTAGACGGCGCCGCAGCCTTCGATCTGTTCTCTGTTCATGAAGGGGTCGTAAGCTGCAATCTTCATTCCGCATCCTTCGCAGATTTTGGCAACTTCTCTTCCGATTGCTCCAAGCCCCAGGATGCCTACCGTCTTTCCTTCCAGTTCAAAAGCTTTCTTTGCATCGCGGATTTTCCAGTTACCCTTGCACATCTCAATCTGTGCTTCCAGCATGTTTTTGGACAGGGCGAACATCATGGCGACCGCGTGCTCAGCTACGCTCCGGTTGTTTGCTCCCGGGGTGATGATAACCGGAATGCCATGGGCGGTAGCGGTTTTCACATCTACAGAATCATAGCCCACGCCGGTACGTCCGATGACTTTCAGATTCGGGCTGTTTTCGATAGCGTGTCCATCGCATTTCGCGATGCGCACGATCAGGGCGTCTGCCTCTTTCATTTCATCCAGATAATTGTTGGGATCGCCGTTGTCAGCCACGTAGATGTCAGCTTTTCCTTCCAGCATGGCCAGCCCTTCCGGGCATACAGACTGTGTCATTACTACTTTCATGCCGATTTCTCCTTTCCTGTGTGTTAGTTCATTCCGTTTTTTTTGTTCTCTTCCAGAACGTTCTTCAGCGCGTCCACGCCTTCGCCGCACAGGTAGTTGAACGGGCTGCGGCACTCGCCTACCGGATAACCGAGCATTGCAACAGCTTTCTTTACAACGGTGTTCGGATTGCCATATTTGAAGACTGCGCGGAAACTTGCGATGGATTCCTGCGCGGCCTCGGCCTCTTCGATTCTGCCCTCTTTAAACAGATTGTAAATAGAGGAAAGCACATGCGGATATACGTTGGAGCATCCTGCGATGCCGCCGGTTCCGCCTTCCTTCAGGCTTGGAAGAATCAAAGAGTCATTGCCGGACAGCACGTAGAAATCTTTGTCCAGATCTCTTGTCTGCTGAATATATGCTTTTAAGTTCTCCCAGTCGCCGCTGGAATCCTTGGCGCCGACAATTACGTCCACATCCTTCGCCAGTTTCGCCACGGTCTCGGGAAGCAGTTTGTTGCCGGTACGTGCAGGAATGTTGTACAGGACGATCGGAATATCTACATGTTTCGCAACTTCTGCATAGTGATCATACAGCTCTTTCTGAGAAGCGACCGCGAAGCTTGGAGTAATGATGGACAGAACGTCCGCACCCAGTTCCTGTGCCTTTTTGCTCATACGGATGGTGTCTCTGGTGGAGATGCATCCGGAACCGGCGTAAACGGGAACGCGCCCTTTTACGTGATCGATGGTCGCTTCCAGAACTGCGATTTTCTCGTTTTCGTCCAGGATATAGCCTTCGCCGTTGGTTCCGAAGCAGAAAATGCCGTGTACGCCTCCGTCGATCAGACGGTCGATCTGTACGCGGAGTTCGTCCAGATTGACGCTCTCATCCTTTTTCATGGGGGTCAGGATCGGTGTGATAATTCCTTTCAGTTCTACGTTTTTCATGTTGATTTCTCCTTTGCATTTTATTTTAAAATTTTTTGTGCAATCTTTTCCAGGATGTCCTCGGTACCGAACCCTCCGGATTTTGAGATTACCTGCTGCCGGTATCCGTTCCATTCCAGAACGGAAACTGCAATGCCGGGTTCGATTTCGCAGATTGGTTCCAGCTGGGTGCATCCGATATTTCTCATGTATCCCATCAGGGTATCGCCGCCTGTCATCAGGATCGTTGCATCCATCCTGCGGTTGGCGATTTCCTGAACGATTCTTCCGTGGACGGCTGCGATCAGGAACCTCACTTCTTCCGGAGAGATGTTATGCTCTTTTATGTAGAGCTCTTTTTCTTCGTTCTCATCGTTCTCATCGAAAGTATCGAGAACGACCTTTTTCTTTTCCCGACAAAGCTGTAAAATTTCTTCCAGAAATTTTCTTCCCTCCGGTGTGTCGTAATAGGCGGGATCCAGTTTCTGGCGCGCCGCAAGATGCCTTCCCGCAAATCCGGCTTTTTCTTTCGCGTAAACAACTTGCTGTTCCGTGATCCGATTCAGACTTCCGCATGCCACATAGAAGCGCTCGGTCTTTCTATAAGTTCCGGGCGTCCGGCGCCGGAAAGGGATTCGTTCTACCAGACGGTCCGCCAGGGCCGCGCATCCGGCCAGCAGGCTGTTGTTTTCTTTCTGGAACAGCTCGTCCAGACGCCGGTCTATATCCTCTGTTTCGACAAGGTCGCAGACTATGAAGTCCTTTTCCTTTCTCTGGGAGGGAAGGGTCTCTCCGCGTCTGATGCAGGTGACGGGAACATTGCTTTGTTCTCCGATGATATCCGGCAGATAAGATTTCGTTGCCGGCTCAAAAGGATCCCTGCCAAAGGCGCTGTTCTCCAGAAGTTCCCCGGAAATGTAATGGACGCCGTCTCTGGTGATCCGGCCGATCTGCGGATATCCCGGCAGGAAATACAGTCGGCTGTCTTTTCTGGCGTCCAGTACGGCCTGCAGTTCGGCTCCGATATTGCCGCGCAGGGCCGAATCCGTCTTTTTGAAAATATGCGGCACTTTGTGTCTTGCGGCCCAGAGTGCCAGCTGATACACGGCGTTGTAAGCTTCTTTTGGCGGCATGGGGCGGGATTCGGTGTCAACCACCAGAACCTCTGTCTCCTCCTTGACGTCGTCTTTCGTCAGATTTTGCTTTGTAAAAATCTGAGTGCAGATCCCTTTTTTTGCAAACTGTACGCCTGTGTCCAGGGCTCCGGTAAAATCGTCCGCAATTATCAACAGTTTTATCATTTTTCTTCCCCTTGCTTTTTTTGGCAGTGTAAAATCGCCTTATTTCCGGTTCCGGGCAATGCGGATTGCGTAGTCAATGGAGTTTGCCAGGCTCAGTACATTTGCGGTTCCCTGTCCGGCGATATCGAATCCGGTTCCGTGATCTACCGATACGCGGATGACCGGTATCCCCAGAGTGATATTTACGCCGGCCACGGCGTCCCATTTCTTTAGCTCTTTATTATAGACAAAGCCTTTGACTTTCAGCGGGATATGTCCCTGATCGTGGTACATGGCGACGACGATGTCATACCATCCCCCGAGAGCTTTGGAGAACACGGTATCCGGCGGAGTGGGTTTTTTCTCGGGAATACAGATTCCTTCTGCCATCGCCGCATCAATGGCGGGCTGTATTTCCTCTATCTCTTCCGCGCCGAACATTCCGTTTTCTCCGCAGTGTGGATTCAGTCCGGCAACGCCGATCTTGGGGATTTTGATTCCCAGATCTTTGCAGGCCTGGTCCGCAATGCGGATCACATCCAGTACCCGGTCCTTTTTCACCAGGGCGCAGGCCTGGCTCAGAGAAACATGGGTAGATACGTGGACTACTCGGAGGTTGTCGTGGGCGAGCATCATTGTATATTTGGACGTATGGGTATAGTCTGCATAGATCTCGGTATGTCCGGAATAATGATGTCCGGCCATGTTGATCGCCTCTTTGTTCAGGGCGTTGGTCACCGTGGCGTCAATTTCCCCTTTCATGGCCAGGTCGATCACTTTCACTACATATTGGAACGCCGCCTCGCCGCACATTTTGGAAACTTTTCCGAAGACATGTCTTTCCATGTCTACAAGGCCCATGTCATAGACGTCGATGGTTCCGTATTCAAACTTTGCGTCTTTTACTTCTTTTATCGGATGAATCTTAATCTGTCCTTCTTTTCCGGCAATTTTCACTGCCTGCTCCATGCAGTTGGCGTCGCCGATGATGAGGGGGCGGCACTCTTCGTATACTTTCGGATCTGACAGCGCCTTTACGGATAACTCGGATCCATTTCCTGCCGGATCTCCCATGGTAATTCCAATAATCGGTCTTTTATTCATTTCTTCCTAATCCCTTTCCTGCTTCGTTTTGATCTGTCGGCTTTTGATGCCTGCTATTTCAGAACTTTCAGATAAATTGCACGGATGTCGTCCAGGCTTAATTCTTTCATATTATTTACCAGAAGCCTGGTCTGTTTGCTTCCGGCGTCTGTCAGGAAATCCAGGTCCTCCATCTTCACGCCGAACTGACTCAGATCGGTAGGGATGCCTGTGGCTTTCACGATATCGGCTATCTGCCTGATCATGTAATCTGCTTTCTCATCCACACTCCCGGCGTTCTGTTCGGGGAATACTACATCGCACAGCTGTGCCAGCCTGTCTTTGCAGGCCTCTTTGTTGTATTCCATAACATGTGCGAACAGGATCGCATTGGATACGCCGTGGGCAATATGGTATTTTCCTCCCAGCGGATAGGACAGTGCGTGAACGGCTGTGGTTCCGCTTCCTGTGATGGCAACGCCGCCGTAGAAAGCTCCCAGGAGCATACTGCTCTTTGCTTCCATGTTATCTGGGTTGTCGTATGCTTCGCGGATATTGCGGAAGATCAGTCTTGCGCCTGCCGCTGCGTAAGTATCGGAAAACGGAGTCGCTTTTCTGGAGGTATAACACTCAACTGCATGAGCCAAAGCGTCTACGCCGGTAGCTGCAACGATGGCTTTCGGAAGTTTGCGGATCATCTGGGAGTCCAGGATCACATAGTCTGGAATCATGCTGTCATTGACGATTCCCTGTTTGGATTCCTCTTCCGGAATTGCCACGATGGCGTTGCAGGTTGCCTCGGATCCGGTACCGCAGGTTGTGGGGATCATCACGGTTTTCACCTGTTTGTTTGCCTGGGACGGATCTTTTAAAAGATCACGGATGGTATAATCCGCGCCTTTTAGTACGGAACATAATTTCGCGGCGTCCATGACGCTTCCGCCGCCGATACCGATGATCAGGTCGGCGCTGTAGTCCTCCGCTTCCCGGATGACGCGCTCCGCATCCTGGTAAGCGGGCTCTGCAGTCAGATCATCAATCACTTTATACTCGGCCTGCGTTTCGTTAAGAACCTTAGTCAGAATATCCAGAAGGCCGGCTTTGCAAATTCCTTTGTCTGTATAAATAATTAATTTCTTTGCATTTTCTTTTTCGATAATGCCTTTGATGTTTTCAATGCATCCTTCTCCTCCGTAAATGCAAGACGGAATCTTAATCTGATAACTCATTTAATTTCCTCCATTCACAATGTTTCATTATGACACAAAATTTGTTCTTTTGTTTAGCTGTGTGTATACATTATCACTTCTTTTGTGGCAATTCAACATAAGAACTCCGGAATTTTCGTTTGAATTTGACACGCACGTGATAAATATCGTTGCAATATGAAACGATTCATACTATAATTTTCTTATTATTGATAGAGGGGGCTTTTTATGCAGAAAATCAGAATCCTGGTCATCGCTCCTTATGAAGGGCTGGCAGATGCAGTTTCTGCCATTGCCCATGAGCGGCAGGATGTGGAAATAACTGTGGAAGTGGGCGACCTGGACAAAGGAAAAAAAATTGCCATGGGACTTGCCCACAGCAATTATGATATTATTCTTTCCCGTGGAGGTACTGCGGAATTGATACGCTCTGCAGTGGATCTTCCTGTGGCGGAGATTTCCATCTCGGGATATGATATTCTCCGCACCATCAAACTGGCGCAGAATTATTCTGGAAAGTTCGCTATTGCCGGTTTTTCGCCTATTACCGAGAATGCCCACATAATCTGCGATCTGCTGCAGTACGACATCGACATTCTTACGTTCTCCAGTGAGGAGGAGGCCTGCCGGTCCCTTCAGGCCGCCAAAAAGAACGGCTGTACGCTGGTGCTGTGTGATATCACAGGAATCAACGCCGCCAAACGGCTGAACTTAAATTCCATCCTTATCACATCAGGAACGGAAAGCATCCACTCGGCCATCGACAATGCCATCGGGCTGGTTCATTCCACGGAATATGTATACAAGCAAAAAGCTCTTTTCCAGTCGCTTCTTACCAGTGACGACCGGGAATTTCTGATCTATGATCCGGCTGGCTTTCTCTGGTTTTCCAGCCTTCCACAGGAAGACTGGAATAATTCTTTGATGAATCTGGTACAGACTTATCTGAAAGCCTTCCTGAAAGTGCCAAATCAAAGGGTTGAACGGCAGATCAGGGATAAGATTTATACATTGTCCAACCGCCATCTGTACTATGACGGGCAGAGATATACGGCCATTACCATCAAACAGAAGGACGCCCTCTTCCCCGAGGAAAATCCGGGGATTACCATCTATAATAAGATAGACCGGGCGCCCAATGATTTCATGGATTCCTACAGCAGTTCCAACAATATGGGAACGCTTGCGCACTCTATTGATGAGTATGGAAAGAGCCGTCTGCCGGTTCTGATCCTGGGAGAGGCCGGCACCGGAAAGGACAAAGCAGCCTCCCTTCTCTATGAGAACGGCCCGTTTGGGCGCGCTCCTTTTTATATCATTAACTGTGAACTCATGAACGAACGGAAATGGAATGCCCTTCTTGGCAGTGACAACTCCCCGCTGAATACTCTGCATAGCACCATCTATATAAAAAATCCGGGGGCGCTGAGCGAAGGACAGGCAGATAAGCTTTTCGCCTACCTGGATAACGCCAGCCTGGCCAGTCGGAATCGCTTGCTGTTCTCCCTGGTGCTGAATACCAGCCGGTATCCCAACGCGGAGACTTGCAGGACGTACCTGGAGAACCGTTTCTCATGCCTTACTTTGAAGCTGCCTCCGCTGCGGGAGCGGAAGGAAGATATTCCCAGCATTGTCGCCTTGTACTTGCACCGTCTGAATGTCCAGCTGGGAAAACAGATTATCGGATTTGAAGCGGAAGCGATGGAACTCATGACGGAATTTCCCTGGCCGAGCAACCTGGATCAGCTGCATCATATCTTACGGGAACTGGCGGTCATTACCCAGACGCCCTATGTCTCCTGCCAGGATGTGAAATATATGCTGGATCAGGAGCAAAGTCTCCCTGCGGATTCGGTTTCCTCCAACCTTGATCTCTCCCGGACTATGGAAGAAATCAATTATCAGATTATTCAGACGGTCCTCAAAGAGGAAAACGGAAGCAAGGAAAAGACCGCAAGCCGGCTCGGGATCAGCCGCAGCACTCTGTGGAGAATCCTGAAAAACAGGAGGGGGGAGGACTGACTTCCCGTGTGCCGGAGCGCATGTTTATCTTTGGGTATGTGGAGGCTGTGTCTCTTTCAGCCGGGGCCAGACGGTAAGGAGCATTGTAACGAAGCTTGCTGTTCCCCCGATAAAATTGGACACGGGTTCTGCCAGAAATACGCCGTCGGTGCCAAATCCGATTGCCGGGAGGAAAATGGTAAGGGGGATCACGATAATAACTTTTCGGAACAGGGAGAAAAAGACAGCCTGCTTTGATCTGCCCAGAGCAACGAAGGTAGACTGACCTGCAAACTGCAAAGCCATCATGAAAATTCCGAAAAAGTACAGTCTCATAGCAGGAACGCCCTTTTCCAGCAATTCCGGTTCACTGTTGAACAGATGAATAAAAAAGTGCGGGAAGAAAAATAAAAGGGCCCACGCTGCCAGGGAAAAGATAATACAGGCGACAGAAGTAAAACGGATTGCTGCTTTTACCCGGTGGTATTTCCCGGCTCCGTAGTTAAAACTCATGACAGGCTGCGCGCCGCTGGTCAACCCGTTTACAGGCATGGTGATAATCTCGCGGACAGAGTTTATAACAGTCATGATGCCTACATAGAGATCACCGCCCCAGCGCTGCAGCATAGCGTTGCACATGATCTGTACAGAACCGTTGGTAATGGACATGACAAAGCCGGACAGTCCAAGCCCTGTAATATCTTTTACGATAGAAAGCTGTGGACGCGCCAGAGTGCGGGGGAGGCGGATCACAGCTTTTTCCCCTGTCAGAAAGCGGAACACCCATACTGCGGAGACGAACTGCGACAAAATAGTGGCAAGGGCAGCCCCACGGACACCCATATGGAATACAAAAATAAAAATCGGATCCAGAATCAGATTCAGGACTGCTCCGATGGAAACAGTGAGCATTCCCATTACGCCAAATCCCTGCGCGTTGATAAAATTATTCATACCAAGACTTACCATGACAAACAGTGTGCCGCACAGGTAAATGGACAGATAAGCATCGGCATAAGGGTAGGTGACATCACTGGCGCCGAACAGATACATGAGGGGGCGCCGGAATATAAAGCAAAGAAGAGCCAGGAGAATCCCGCTGATCAGGAGCATGGAAAAGGAGTTTGCCATGATCTTTTCGGCCTTTTTCTCGTCGCCGGATCCTCTGGCTATAGAAAAGAGGGGAGCGCCGCCCATGCCGAACAGATTGGCAAATGCAGTGATGATTGTAATGACTGGAAGAGTCAGTCCGATACCGGTCAGTGCTTCTGTGGAAGTATGGGGGATATGACCGATATAGATGCGGTCTACCACATTGTACAGGACGTTAATGAGCTGAGCTAAAGTCATGGGAACAGCCAGGCGGAGAATGTTTCCAGAAATACTTCCTTTGCTGAAATCACTTGAGTTTTGCATAGTTGCTATCATTCCTTATCGATTCATTCTGCTTTCTAGTATAGACTTTTTGGAGATTGTTTTCAATGTTCCTTCATATAATGAAAGAAACAGAACTTGGCAAAAGGTGAAAGAATGGATGTATTTATGATCGTATCCAACATGATCATTCCCCTGCTTATCGTGGGGATTGTATGGTTTGGCGTTTCCAGGAAGGTACCGGTGTATGATGCCTTTATAGAAGGCGCAAACAGCGGCTTTAAAATCGTGCTGAAGATCATGCCCACAATGGTTGCACTGATGATCGCAGTGGGAATTTTACGATCATCCGGTTTCCTTGAAATGGCTGCAGAACTGATCGGGAAGTTTACGGTACATATCGGATTTCCGGGAGAACTGGTTCCCCTTACTATCGTAAAAATGTTTTCTTCCTCTGCGGCAACAGGGCTTTTATTGGATCTCTATGAAGAATTTGGGACAGATTCTCTCATCGGACTGATGGGATCCATCAGTATGTCCTGTACAGAAACTATTTTTTATACCATGAGTGTCTATTTCATGACGGCGAAGATTACAAAGATCAGGTATACCCTGGAAGGGGCGTTGATCGCCACATTTGCCGGACTGGCAGCCAGCGTTGTTCTTGCGGGCTGGATGGTATAGACAAAAAAGAGGCGAAGGAGGAACGTTTGAAAAGCCCTTCTTCGCCTCTTTCTTTGTCTTGCTGTTATTCCCCTAAAACATATTTTTCCACAATCTCAAAGGGAGCAGGTCCGGTATCCAGGACAGCTTTGTGGAATCGTTCCTGTGTAAAAGAGTCTCCCCATTTTTTGATTGCTGTTTTTTTCAGTTCCAGAAATTCTACATAGCCAATATAATATTTCAGATAGTTTCCCGGATCTCCCAGAATAAGGTCGTAGATGTCCTGTATCGTCTGGGTATCGGTGATCCCGAAGTTGCGGAAAAAGGATACTGTCTCTGCAAGGGACCAGCCGTCGTAATGGATCCCCATATCTGCCAGGGCGTAAAGTCCCAGGATCACGGAGGCGTTCCGCTGTGCCAGAACAGCCTGCTGTGTATCCAGCGCCGAATAGTAATAACTGATCATTTCCACATAGGTTGCCCACCCTTCCGTATAGCCGCCCCAGTCCAGCAGATTCCGGATGGGATCCGGATTTGTGGAGGCGTAGTATGCATTTTGATAGAGATGGCCGGGGTAACCCTCATGGGCTAAAGTCGTGTAGAGTGTCAGATCATCGGGCAAATGTCCTTCGTTAATGTAGATGACATTGTCATCTGTGTCGTCTATGGCAGGGACCATGAAAAAGGCAGGGCTTAAATAGTCCTCCATTTCTGCCTGCACCTGCTTCACCTGAATATTGACGTCAGGAAGGGCGGGAAAATCGCCGGAGCATTTTTCTTTCAGACTGTCAAGGATCACAAGGGGATCAGTATTTTCCAGAGTCAGTTTTACTGTGCTGCCGCCGGAGGACTCCCCTGTTTTGCTGCTTTTTATAAGAACAGACTGCATGGCAGTAAGATCTTCTGCCATCTGGGACTTTGTAAGATCCTGCAGATCAGAAACGCTCCGGGAGGAGCCGGTATCCCGGCGGACAATGTATTCATAGTAGGCTTTCCCGTTAGGATAGTAACAGAGACCGTTTTGATTCTTTCCTGTATTTTTCAGAGCAGCCATTGCGGCAGAAAGCTTTCGGTAGGAGGGGAAAATATTTTCATTTACCAGTTTTTGATGCTGGGATATGTAGGCTTCCTTTTGCTGTTTTGAAAGGTCAGGTACAGTTTCAAGCCGCTCCTGAAAGGAGGAAAATAAATAATGGCTGTCACCCATGGATGCAAAAGAACTGCATTCTTCGATAATATCCTGAGCGCAGCGGGAAGACATGAAAAGGCCGGCTTTTGATTTTTCTTTCTCAAATGCGATGAGGGAAGCAAAATGCTCAGGCACGTCGCTGATAAGAGCAAGGTAACTGTCAATGTCCTCGTCAGAATAAAAGGGATATTCGGATAAAAGGATGGGGAGCTGTGACTGGACTCCTGTGAGGGGGCTTAAGGGCTCTTCGTACAGTGCAAATGGCACGGCATGCAGAGATTCTGTCAGATAGCTTCTCAATACATCGTAAGTAAGCCGGTTTTCCCGTGAGAGTTTCTGACGGCGAAAACTGTCGAGGACAGCCAGAGTGTTTTCGCAGGAAGCGCTTAGAGCCGTCGGATCGGCTGTATAGGCGCCCAGAGTGACGGGGGTGTTTTCAACGCCATATTTTTCAGGATATTTCAGAGTATAGTGAAGGGTGATGGCGCTGGATGAAACTTCCTGACGGAAGAGGTCTGCAGTAAACTTAAGGAAAGCATCGTTTTCATCCTGGGAAAATAAACGGGTACAGGCGTTCAGAGAAATAACAGCTGTAAGAGCCAGACAAAGAAGAGCAGAAAGCTTTTTTTTCATATAAAAATCCTAAGGGTTTTTCTCTATAAATATGCGGAAAGAAAAGTAACTATTCACAGCCGTTTCAGGACTGAAGCGCGTAAGCCGGGCGAGTGCACATGCGGGTGGGGCTGTGAAGAATGATAAAAGGAATGATTCCCCGGAAGATGGCGCCCAAGGGATTGAAAAAAAGAAATCTCCATGATAACATGACAACGGCGGGATTCGTCGCAGCACAGATAAAAAGGAGTACAGATGAAATTTGTATATGAGATTCCAGACTCTTTCTGGAGCCTGTTTCGTTCCAGAAACAGGGAAATATATATGGAAGCTTTGCTTCAGATCAATGAAGAATATGAGTATAATAATTATTTTTTAAGCAGGGATGCCTGCCTTCAGATATTGAGTGACTATTTTGCCAGCAAAAAGATCCGTCTGGAAATGGAAGAATCAGAGAGTGAACTTGATATGTTGGAAACGCCGGCGGCCCGCATCCTGAACTGGCTTGTACGATTCCAGTGGCTGAAAAAATCGGAGGATTACGGAAGCTTTGTAACAAACATTGTCATACCGGACTATGCGGCAGTGTTTATTGAAGCGTTTGAACAGATGACCCGGGAAGGGATGGATGAGACGGATCTATACATTCAAAATGTGTATGCGACCCTCTATTCTTTCCAGAATAATCCCAGGCTGAATACAGGAATGCTGCGGTCGGCGCTTGTCAATACGAGAAAACTGAATAAAGTTCTCCAGGACATGCTCCACAATATGGATCGGTTTTTCGGACGGCTTCTGGAACAGCAAAATTACGGACAGCTTCTTGAAGAGCATCTGGAAGGTTATGTAGAGGAGGCGGTCAGCAGGAAGTATCACATTCTGAAAACAAGCGATAATTTTTATCTTTACAAGATGGATATTAAAGAATGTCTGGAAAAAATAAGAGATAACGAAGAAACTATAGACAGGATCGGAGAAGAGGGTCTGGAAATACTGAACCGGATCGAGAGAAGTTTTGATGACATGGAGCGGCGGATCTCCAATATGGATAGAGAGCATACAAAGTATATCCGCGCTACAGTGACACGACTGAATTATCTGCTGAGCGGACAGACAGATACAAAAGGGCTTGTGGTGCAGCTTTTGAATCAGATAGGAAATGACGAGAACGGGGAGGAGAAACTTGCAAAAGTTGGGGAGAAGATGAATCTTTCCCTGCTGGAAATGCTGTCGGATAAATCTCTGTACAAGAGGCGGAAAGGACGAAAGGATTTCATCAGCCAGATGGAGAGAGAAGAGGAAAAAGAGGAACTTTCCCGGGGAGAAGTGCTGAAGCTGAACCGGATCCATACCCGTTACAGCCGGGAGCAGATAGAAGAATTTATTGAATCCCATATGGAAGAGGAAAAAATGTGCCTGGAAAACATAGAGATCCGGGATGACTCGGATTTTGAGAAGATCATACTGGCATACGATTACAGTATAAGAAACAGCAGCAGATATCAGGTGATTGAGGAAGAAGGACAGGTAGTGAAAGGGAAATACCGCTGTCCGAAACTGACATTTGTAAGGAGAAGATTATGATAACATATATAGAAGAGCTGACAGACCAGGAGAGGGAGGCGATCCGGGAGGCGATCCAGCTTCTGTACCGTCAGACCTACCTTCTGGAGAGAAGATACGACAGACGGACAGAGAAATACCAGTATACAAAGGAGTATAGAACATGCAGCACGCATCTGGAATTTCTGAAAGACTATTTTGCAGTCGCCGGAATTTCTCTGGAAGAAAATGTGCATGACGGGATTATTTACATACAGGGAGAAACGCTGTGGGGCGAGAAGCTTCCAAGGCTTGCCACAGTGTATCTGCTGATCCTGAAGCTGATCTATGATGAGCAGATGGCGCAGGCAGCGTCCAGTACCCGTATAGTGGCGACGGCAGGTGAGATCAATCAGAAAGCAGGGGCGTTTCGTGTG
>NZ_JAYAZJ010000098.1:0-9841 GCF_037273965.1 Claveliimonas sp.
TAAAAGGAGCTTCCAAGGGAGAAGGGCTTGGCAATCAGTTCCTGGCAAATATCCGCAAATTCGATTGCAGCCGGTATGATCTTTTTCGTATGATACATTTCTCCAAGGACATTTAATCTTTCATCCGGAACTGTTACCACGCCCACATTGGGGTCAATGGTACAGAAGGGATAGTTTGCAGATTCCGCACCCGCCTTTGTCAGCGAATTAAAAAGTGTACTCTTACCTACGTTGGGCAGTCCTACAATACCTAATTTCATTTTATCTTTTACCTATCCGAAAGCCCCTGCTTTCTAAGGCTTTCTGCCTTTCGTTAAATTTATTCTGCGCTACCTTTACGCCGTTTCTCTAAACTCCACCGCGCAGTTCATAAAAGGAGTCCAGCGTGACTATAGAGTATAGCACAAAATCGGGCTTTTTTCAATCACCGGTCCGGGCGAATCACCAATTAGGACAAATAGCCACAAAAAATATTCCCATCAGCATAAAACTTTTTCATAATCCTGAAGCTCATGAAAGATATTATCAACAATTGCCCTGTTGCCCTCTATATGATACAGCATAAAATACTTGTGAGACATGAAACTAATCCTTTTATACCCTGCTTTCTTTAGTCTTGGATTCTCGCAATATTTCAAGCTTCCAGCCACCTGTTCTAACGTGCGGATTGTACGCTCAAAGTCATCAAGCACGTTCTTTGCCGCCTGTTCATTTCCTTTTTCAAAAAGCAAGTATTGGATAAACCTATCCAAATCTTCTTCTGCACTTTTTGTAACAACAACGTTATAATCCATATTTCCCTTTCATTTCCGCGATCAAAGAATCTGCACTTCTATATTCACCCCGATTTGCCTGTCTCATGGAATATTCCAGCTTTTGCATTAACTCATTTTCACTTAACGGAGCATATAGGTTCACAGAAGACTGGTTCAATTTGATCTCAAATGGAAAGCCATTGTTCATCACAGACTGTGTTAAAAACATTCTGATTGCAGAAGTTGTATCCGTTCCCAATTTTTTAAACAATTCATCAGCTTTATTTTTCAACTCGTCATCTACCCTGACTTGTATTGTACTTGACATCTCTTTGCCTCCTCCCATTTTCGCAATTGATACCCTCTCTTTGCAAGACATATACAATTGATAAAGAAAGAGTAAGTATTTTATTATATAATTATAGTATTAACTCAATATCAATACAATACTTTTGCATTGATTTGACATGGTTTTTATATAGTTTTAGGCAATACACAAGCTAGAAAGACAACACGCCGTTTATAATACCATCTTTTCAATGGCTGCCCGGTAAATTTGGGCGCATTTCATACATGCTGCCTCTGTGCAGGCATTTTCCCATTCAAGAGAACGCGGCAGACACTCTTTCCCACGAAAAAAGACAGTACAGTTCTCAAAACTGCACTGTCTGCATCACAATTCTTTTTACTCTTTATCCCGCGTTTCCATCAAGATAACGACTCCACTGGAAAAGTCGATGACTACTTCGTCATCTTCTATTTGGTTGCTGACACACAGGCTGTCATAAGGAGTCAGTGTATGATCCGCCAGCGGATATTTTGCTCCTTTGATATTCAGCTCATAGACCGTGCCTCCAAGAGGGAACACAGAAAAATAATTTCCAAACGCCTCTTCCTTCTTAAGATGGGTTTCTCCCCCTATCAGACGGATCCGGTTCATAGGATCCAGGATCACAGCCTCAATCCCTGCCTTAAACGGAATCATCAGGGTCTGGATATTGGCCCACAGATGATCTACCCGATTGCCGGTAGCTCCCAGGATCAGCATACCGTCGCAGCCCAGTGTCATTGCAAGGCGGATTGCTATTTCCGTATCGGACGCATCTTTGACCGGATTAAATTCCCGTACGGGAACATGAGTTTCATTCTTATAATAGTCCACGATTTCCTGTGACAGACTATCAAAATCTCCTACAATATAGCTGGGTACGATTTTATGTCTGTATAAAAATTCCACGCCTTTGTCTACACCTATAATGCACGGCGCATCCTCTTCCCGGATTGTCTGCAAGACCAGTTCCTCATAAAGAGTTCCGCCGCTGATGATTACTGCTTTCTTATTCATAACTTTTCAATATCTCCATAAACTCTCTGGTGTTTTCTGCTGCATTTCCCTTAAAGACAGCAGAACCTGCCACAATGATATTTGCCCCTGCGTCAAGAACTTCTTTTACATTTGTCAGATAAATCCCTCCATCTACCTGGATATCAATCTTTCGTTTCTGATCTTTTGCCATTTTCCGGATTGCCTGAATTTTCTCCAGCGTATCAGGAATAAATTTTTGTCCGCCAAATCCCGGATGCACCGACATTACAAGGATCATGTCCACTTTTTCCAAATAGGGTTCTACTTCCTCTGCCGGAGTTTCCGGGCAGATGGAAAGGCCGACTTTCATTCCCGCCTCATGTATGGCATCCAGCGTTGCTTTTACATCCTTGCAGGCTTCCAAATGTACCGTGAGCAGATCTGCCCCGGCCTTTTTAAACTCTTCTATGTACCGGATTGGTTCTTCGATCATCAGGTGCACGTCCATAAACTGCCCTGTTGCTCCCTGTATGGATGCAAGAACAGGCATTCCAAACGAAATACTTGGCACAAACATGCCGTCCATCACGTCAAAATGTAAATACTCCGCGCCGTTTTCTTCTGTCGCTTTCATTTCCTCCCCCAATCTGGTAAAGTCTGCTGCCAGAATGGAGGGCGCCAGTATATATGCCATAATATCAGTACCTCCTCTTTTCCTTCTCTTGTTGCTCCTGATACATCTCCAGATAATCACGATATCTTATTTCATGAATCTTCCCCTGGTCCACTGCCTCTTTCACCGCGCATCCCGGCTCATGCACATGATCGCAGCCATGAAATCTGCATTGGTCATTGTAAGGAGTAAATTCCGGGAAATAATATTTCAGCTCTTCCTTCTCAAAATCATTGACATAGAGGGAACTGAAACCGGGTGTATCCATAATATAAGAATCCTCGTTTAATGTAATCAGCTCAGAATGTCTGGTGGTATGACGTCCCCTCTCTATCTTCCTGCTGATCTCTCCGGTTTCCATCTTTACCCCGCTTTGCAGAAGATTGATAAGAGAGGACTTTCCGACTCCCGATGGTCCTGCAACCACAGTTGTACTGCCCTGAAGCACATCCTTCACCTCTTCAATATTCTGCTTTTTAAGAGCGCTTGTAAAAATCACGCGGCATCCGCAGTTCTCATAAATCTCCTTCAGCTCTGTAATCCGGGACTCTCCGGCAATATCCTCTTTGTTAAAGCAAAGCACAGTGCGGATTCCTTTTGCCTCCATCATAACAAGAAAACGGTCCAGCAGATTGAAATGCGGGTCCGGCTTTGCGGCGGCAAAGACAACAAGAGCCTGATCCACATTGGCAACTGCCGGCCGGATCAGCTCATTTTTCCGCGGAAGGATCTTTACAAGATTTCCTTCCATATCCTTATCATCCAGAATTTCTATCTCTACATTATCGCCTACCAGAGGTTTTTTATTCTCCTTCCTGAATATCCCTCTGGCCCTGCACTCGTAAATACCGAATCCTACTACATGAACGTAGTAGAATCCGGCAATTCCTTTCACTATTTTCCCCTGCATATTTTATTGTTCCTCACCCGTGGTGTCATCGCCGTCATCAGGAGTCTCCGTACTTCCTCCGGCAGGCCCGCGGCTTACAACAATCGTCACCGTTGTTCCTTTGGAAACGCTGGATCCAACTCCCGGTGAGCAGCGGATCACATAGCCGGCCGGAACGGTGTCGCTGTTCTCATACTGGCTTACGGGACTTAGCCCCGCATTGCTGATCATCTGGCGGGCGTTTGCTTCTGTAACGTTGCTTGTCACATCCGGCACGCTTACCTTCTCTTCCGGTTTCTTTCCGAGACTGACCACAATAGTCACCCCTGTTCCGGAATCCACCTTTGTCCCGGCTGACGGATTCTGCGAGATTACGTTTCCTGTTGAAACACTGTCACTGTACTCGGTATCCACTGTCACATTCAATCCTGCGGCAGACAGAGTACTCTTGGCAGTGTTTTCATCCTTTCCTCTTACATCGGGAACGGTAATCTTCTCTTCTCCCTTGCTTACCTGAATGGTAACGGTAGAACCTTTGGCGGCTTTCGTGCCCCCTTCCGGATCTGTCGACACTACAGTTCCCTGAGTATTGCTGCTGTACACTGCTTCCGATTCCACCACAAATCCGGCATCCTGCAATGTCTTCTGAGCCGTTGCCTCATCCTGGCCTACAACATTGGGCACTTCCACCTCTTCCTCTGCAAGACCGGTACTGATATCCAGTGTGATCTGGGTGTTTTTATCCACTCTTTCTCCGTTTTCCGGATCCTGTGCCATAACATAGCCCTTCTCATACTTCGTGGACTCTTCCTGTTTTCCAATCTTATAACCCAATCCGGCTTTGTTCAGGATTTCCTTTGCTTCATCCTGAGTTTTTCCTACCACGTTAGGCACTTTGACCTGGTCAGATTCCTGTTCTTCTGTGGCGCTGGACGGTCCGAAACGGAACAGTCCGGCCGCACGGCCGACTACCAGCGCCAGCACAAGGATAATGATCACGGCTACAACAATGGTCATGATCTTTATAACTTTATTCATCCGGGGATTTACTTCATCGCTGTCATGTTCCTCTCCGTCATCGTCATCCCCGTATTCATCATCATCCTGATCTCCGTACTCGTCCTCGTCATATTCATCATCATCGTCTTCGTCATAGGCACTGCGGATATCATCCAGCTCATCTTCCGTGATGATTACAGTATCTGCATTTCCTATGGGAACAATATGGACAAAATCTCCGTCGGGATCTACCAGAGAATGCTTCAGATCCTGGATCAGCTCTCCGATCTCTCCATACCGGCGCTCTGCATTCTTCTGAGTACATTTCAAAATGATCTGTTCCAGACTGTAAGGAATGTCGGGAACCAGCTCGGAGGGCGGCGTGATCTCCTCCTGCAGATGTTTCATAGCCACCTCTACCGTGGATTCACCGTTAAAGGGCACTTCTCCTGTCACCATCTCATACAAAGTGATACCAACAGAGTAAATATCGCTCTTCTCATCGCTGTATCCTCCCCTGGCCTGTTCCGGAGATGTATAGTGTACAGATCCCATGGCCACCGTACTTACCGTCGTGGATGTAACCATCCGCGCAATGCCGAAATCTGTCACTTTTACTTTTCCATCATTGGAAATAATAATGTTCTGCGGCTTGATATCCCTGTGTATAATATGATGCTTATGCGCTTCTTCAATGCCCATACACATCTGGATCCCGATGCTGATCACTTCTTTCGGGGAAAGCCTGCTCTTTTTGTCAATGTAATCCTTCAGCGTAATGCCTTCCACAAGCTCCATGACAATATAGTAAAGACCTCTGTCCTCCCCTACATCATAAACATTTACAATATTGGGATTGAGAAGTCCTGCCGCTGCCTGTGCCTCGGACCGGAATTTCCTGACAAATGTTTCATCTTCCCGAAATTCTTTTTTCAGTACTTTGATCGCGACATAGCGATTCAGCATATGGTCCTTGCCCTTATACACATCCGCCATGCCGCCGGCTCCAATTTTCTCTAATATCTCATATCTTTTCCCTAAAAATATTCCATCCTTTACCATATATCCACCTCGTCCGCAATGGGCTCTGCCATCACTACCCCTATATTATCTCTTCCGCCGGCCTCATTTGCCTTATCAATCAGCATATGCACAGCCTCTATGATATCCCTGGATCCTTTTACGATTCCAAACATATCCTCATCCTCTACCATATTACTTAGGCCGTCAGTACACATCAGTATTTTATCTCCCCTTCTGATGCGAAATTCATAGAAATCTGCTTCTGCCTCGTCTTTCACACCCATCGCTCTTGTGATAATATTTTTATCCGGGTGATTTCTGGCCTCTTCCGCTTTGATTCCTCCCAGCCTTACCATCTCTTCCACCAGGGAATGATCTTTCGACAACTGCCTGATATTATCGCTGATGAGATACAGACGGCTGTCCCCTATATTTGCAAAATAAAGTGTATTCCCGATCACAGTAGCGGCAACCAGCGTGGTTCCCATTCCTTCCAGCTTAACGTCCTGGGAAGCCGCCTCAATAAGCTTGTGGTTTGCGGTCTCAATCGCCGCGCGGAAGATTTCTTCCGGCTTGCCGGCCTCGCTTTCTTTCAATTCTTTTTTCAGCGTTTCTACAGTGAATTTTGACGCAAAATCTCCTGCCTTGTGTCCGCCCATTCCATCTGCGACCACAAGGAGATTGGGAAACGGCCCTACCGGCCTGTCTGTCGCATATACATAGTCTTGATTTACTTCCCTTCTTCTTCCCACATCAGTTAACGCGTATATCTTCATCTGCTTCTCCTTTTTCCGCTGCCGCGTAACGCCTTCTCAGCTGTCCGCAGGCTCCATCAATATCGGAACCTCTTTCCCTTCTTATAGTAACATTTATTCCGTTTTTTTCAAGTTTATTTTGGAATTTCAGGGCATTTTGCCTGCTGGGTCTCCTGTACTGCCTCTCCTTGATGGGATTGACCGGAATCAGGTTGATATGGCAGTTTTTGTGCTTTAACAGACCGATCAATTCCTGTGCGTCCTCATCCGTATCATTAACCCCGCTTACAAGACTGTATTCAAACGTCACTCTTCGGCCTGTTTTTTCAAAATATTCATCGCAGGCTGCAAGGACGTCTTTTAACTCGTACTTATTTGCTACCGGCATGAGTTTCTTTCTTTTCTCCTGGGTGGACCCGTGAAGAGAAAGGGCAAGCGTGATCTGCAGACCCTCCCCGGCAAGCCTTTTTATACCGGGCACAATACCGCAGGTGGATGCGGTAATATTTCTCTGACTGATATGTAATCCCTTATCACTGCTGATCATACGGATAAAACGGACAAAATTGTCATAGTTATCCAGCGGCTCTCCTGTTCCCATCACCACAATATTCGACACTCTCTCCTGAGTAATCTTCTGGATCTGATAAATCTGCCTTAACATTTCCGATGTTGTCAGGTTCCTTTTGAGCCCGCCTATCGTAGAAGCGCAAAAGCGGCAGCCCATCCGGCAGCCTGCCTGTGATGAAATACACACAGAATTTCCATAACTGTATTTCATCAGTACACTCTCCACCATATTGCCGTCATCCAGCTCAAACAAAAATTTCTCCGTTGGATCTACGCTGGAAATCTGCCGCTCCAGCATTTTCACCTTTGCAATTTCACATTCCTCTGACAGCCTTTTGCGCAGAGCTGCCGGAAGATTTGTCATCTCGTCAAAACTGTCCGCCAGCTTCACATGCAGCCACTGGTAAATCTGTTTCGCCCGGAAACTTTTTTCCTGCAGGTTTTCCACTTCTTCCTGCAGTTCTTCATATGTATAGGAACAAATATCTTTCTTCTCCATCTTTACTCCAAATCCGCCTTTTTCCTCTCAAACTCCGCTATATAAAATCCGTCGCCTGCCTCTTGTTCCGGCAGCATCTGCTGCTGCTTTACTAAATGAAATTCCGGAAACTTATCTGCAAACCAGGCGGCGTTTTCCTCATTTTCTTCCCGGTCTATGGTGCAGGTACTATAGATCAGCCGGCCTCCCGGCTTTACATACCTGCGGACAACAGACAGTATGTCTCTTTGCAGCTTGGCAAGTTCCTTCTGCATCTGTTCTGTCATCTTATATTTCAGGTCGCTTTTCTTTGCCAGCACTCCAAGTCCGGAGCAGGGAAGGTCAGCAATAACGATATCTGCCTTTTCCAGGGAAGTTTCATTCAGTTCCAGGGCATCCTGCTGAACAGCCACTACATTGGAAAGCCCCAGGCGTTCTATGTTGTCCCGGATGAGATTTACTTTGTATTCTGTCAGATCGCGGGCCTCCACTGTACCGGTTCCCTTCATTTTATCCGCCAGATGGACTGACTTTCCTCCCGGAGCTGCGCAGACATCAATAATATAATCTCCCTCTTTGGGATCCGCCCATTCTCCCACCATCATGGAGCTGATGTCCTGCACCTGAAAGCAGCCTTCCCGGAATGTTTCCAGGGCATCCAGATAATCATATCCGGAAATCAAAAAGGCTCCGGGGATCTCTCCATATTCCTTTACTGTCACGCCTTCTTCTTCCAGTCTGCTCTTCAGCTCCTTAGGAGTAATCTTGGAGCAGCTGCAGCGGATCGAAGTGGGCCGTTCTGTAAGAAACGCCTTCAGGATCTGTTCTGTTTTTTCTTCTCCGTACTCTTTTCTCCACTTTCTTACGATCCATTCCGGCATGGAATAGATGGCAGACAGCCATTGAACCGGCTCCTCCTCTTTGGAGGGATACTCAATATGATCCAGATTTCTGCTTATATTTCGAAGAAGGCCGTTGACAAACCCTTTCAGATTGATAAATCCTTTCTTTGCCGCCAGTTTTACCGCCTCATTGCAGACAGCAGAAGCAGGAACACTGTCCATATACTTTAACTGATAGACACCGCTCCTTATAATTTCCCGGATGACCGGCTTCATTTTATTGATCTTAACACTGGAAAACTGATTGATGATCCTGTCGATTTCAATCCTTCTCTCCAGTGTTCCTTCTACAGTACGCGTCAGAAACGCCCTGTCTTTTTTGTCCAGGTACTGGTATTTCCCCAGCACCTGTCCAAGTGCAATATGGCTGTATTCGCCGTCCCTGTTGATCAGAAGCAGCGTTTCCAGCACAAGTTCTCTTATATTTACGGATGCCATATGCTCCCCCTCTTTTTCTCTTCCTTAATCTCTTCTTCTGCCTGTCAGCAGTACAATACGCAAAAGCTGCAGGATAGCTGCCGCTGCTCCGGCCACATAAGTCAGCGCCGCTGCGCTCAGCACTTTTTTCGTATCTTTCACTTCTTCCGGATACATGATCCCGGAACTTCCCAGTATGCGGATCGCTCTGTTAGACGCATTAAATTCCACCGGCAGCGTCACGATCTGGAACAGAACTGCCAGAGAAAAGGCCAGAACTCCCAGGTTCAGAAACATAACAGAAGATTCTCCTGTAAAGAGAAGCCCCAGCAAGATCAAAGGCCATGCCAGCGTGCTTCCCAGATTCGCCACCGGCACCAGAGAACCTCTGATCTTCAAAGGTACATATCCCTGCGCATGCTGAATGGCATGACCGCATTCATGCGCCGCCACACCAACCGCCGCAATAGAATTGGATCCGTATGTCGCATCAGACAGACGGAGCACCTTGGTTCTCGGATCATAGTGATCGGTCAGATTCCCGGCTACCCGTTCCACCCGGACATCATAAATACCTGCCCGGCGAAGCACTTCCTCTGCAGCCTCCCTGCCGGTCATACCGGAATGACTGCGCACCCTCGCGTACTTCTGAAACGTAGAGCGCATTTTCGCAGAAGCCAAAAGACAAATAATGACTCCCACGATCACAAGCATATATGTCGGATCAAAATAAAACATTGGATAATACATAGTTATCAGCCTCCTATTGGAGTATTATATACGAAAAACAGGCTGTCAGCGTGTTTTTCACATAAATTTAATATTTTTTAATAACTATTCAGCCATGCGCTTGGCGGGAATAAGCCTCCGACACAAGCTTGCTTGTAGAGGAGGAATATTCTCGGCAAGCATACGGCGTTTAGCCGTAAGCGAGGATTTAGCTGCGCAAGCAGCGGTAAAGCAGCGTATGCTGCGAATCCGAGCTGCATGGCGGAATTGCTGCTCCCTGTCGCACCACCGCGTTTAGCCGTAAGCGAGGATTTAGCTGCGCAAGCAGCGGTAAAGCAGCGTATG
>NZ_JAYAZJ010000099.1:0-9250 GCF_037273965.1 Claveliimonas sp.
CTACAATAAGTTGATGGAAAAGCTGGGGATCGTGGGAGGAGAATGTACCCCCGACGGTAAGTTTTCCCTGGATGCGTGCCGTTGTATCGGTGCCTGTGGTCTGGCCCCTGTCATGACCATCAATGACGATGTATATGGCAGGTTAAAAGTAGATGATATTGACGATATTTTGGCAAAGTACGAATAGCCTATGCTGCCGGAAATATCATTGCATGTTCTTGATACGGCGGAAAATTCTGTCCGTGCGGGAGCAGCTTTTGTCGAAATAGAAGTTGCAGTCAGTACTGCAGAAGATTCTCTTAGTATTACCATCAAAGATAACGGATCCGGTATGGACCCTGAACAGGTGCAAAGAGTGACGGATCCCTTTTTTACTACCCGGACAACGCGCAAGGTAGGGCTTGGTGTTCCGTTTTTTAAGCAGGCAGCGGAAATATCAGGAGGGAGCTTTCAGATTACATCAGAGAAGGGAAAAGGAACGGTCCTTACCGCCCGGTTTGTCCTGTCCAGTATTGACAGAATGCCTCTTGGCGATATGAGTATGACTGTACATAATCTGATGGTATACCATGAGGAAGTGGATTTTCGGTATCGTTATGCGTGCGACGGCCGGGAATTTGTCCTCGATACAAGAGAGATGAAAGAAATGTTAGGCGATGTGCCGCTTCATTCCCCGGAAGTTTCCGCATTCATTATGGATTATCTTAAGGAAAATCACAGGGAAGTAAGCGGAGGGAAAAATTTGTAACGGAAAGATCTGAAAAAGAAATGGAGGAAGAGTATGAAATCTCTGGAAGAGTTACGGGCAATTAGAGAGAAAATGCAGGGAAAAGTCGGCTTCCGCTCCGAAGATGCGACACAGACAAGAGTAGTTGTGGGTATGGCAACCTGCGGAATCGCAAGCGGCGCCCGCCCGGTTCTGGCAGCGCTGGCAGATGCTGTACAGGAGGAAGGATTAAATAATATTAACGTAACCCAGACCGGATGCATCGGACTTTGTCAGTATGAGCCGATTGTTGAGGTGATGGAGCCGGGCAAAGAAAAGGTTACTTATGTGAAAATGACGCCGGAAAAGGCAATGGAAGTGTTCCGCCTGCATCTTAAGGGCGGGCAGGTTGTAACAAAATATACGCTTGCAGCGGAAAAAATCAGTAAAGAATAAAAGGAGGTTACATATGTATCGTTCACATGTACTGGTCTGTGGAGGAACCGGATGTACCTCCTCAGGCAGCCAGAGGATCAGAGAGAAACTGGAAGAAGAAATCAGAAAGCAGGGGCTGGAAAATGAAGTCGGCGTTGTGAAAACAGGATGTTTCGGCCTGTGCGCCTTAGGCCCTATTATGATCGTATACCCGGAAGGTTCCTTCTATTCCATGGTAAAGGAGGAAGATATCCCGGAAATTGTATCGGAACATCTGCTGAAAGGAAGAGTTGTAAAACGTCTCCTCTATGATGAGACAGTAAAAGGAACGGAAGTGCTTCCCCTGCAGGAGACAAAGTTTTATAAGAAACAGCACAGAATCGCCCTTAGGAACTGCGGTGTGATCAATCCGGAGAATATTGAAGAATATATCGGTACAAGAGGCTATGAGGCGCTCGGAAAAGTGCTGACAGAGATGAAGCCGGAGGATGTGATCCAGATCCTTCTGGACAGCGGACTTAGAGGAAGGGGAGGCGCAGGATTCCCCACAGGTCTGAAATGGAAGTTTGCAGCGGCAAATGAGGCGGATCAGAAATATGTCTGCTGTAATGCAGATGAAGGGGATCCCGGTGCATTCATGGATCGATCTGTACTGGAAGGTGATCCCCATGTTGTGCTGGAAGCTATGGCAATCGCAGGATACGCTATCGGAGCATCCCAGGGATATATCTATGTGCGTGCAGAATATCCGATCGCGGTAGAGCGTTTGAACATTGCCATCGGTCAGGCAAGAGAATACGGTCTTCTGGGAAAAGATATTTTCGGAACCGGATTTGATTTTGATATTGAGCTTCGTCTTGGAGCTGGTGCCTTTGTATGCGGCGAAGAGACTGCTCTTATGACATCCATTGAGGGAAACAGAGGAGAACCTCGTCCCCGTCCGCCGTTCCCGGCGCTGAAAGGATTGTTCCAGAAGCCGACGATCCTTAACAATGTGGAAACTTACGCAAACATTCCGCAGATCATTTTGAACGGACCGGAATGGTTTGCATCTATGGGAACGGAGAAGTCCAAAGGAACAAAAGTTTTTGCCCTCGGCGGTAAGGTAAACAATACGGGACTTGTGGAGATTCCAATGGGAACTACTCTTAGGGAGATTGTAGAGGAGATCGGAGGAGGAATCCCGGGAGGCAAGAAATTCAAAGCGGCCCAGACCGGAGGACCGTCCGGCGGCTGTATCCCGGCAGAGCATTTTGATGTTCCTATTGATTACGATAACCTGATCGCCATTGGTTCCATGATGGGATCCGGCGGACTGATCGTTATGGATGAAGATACCTGTATGGTGGATATCGCCAAATTCTTCCTGGAATTTACAGTGGATGAATCCTGTGGAAAATGTACGCCGTGCCGTGTGGGAACAAGGCGCATGCTGGAAATCCTGGAAAAGATCACCAAGGGTCAGGGAACCATGGAGGATCTCGATCGCCTGGAAGAACTGGCAGAACATCTGAAATCCAATTCTCTGTGTGCGCTGGGGCAGACAGCTCCCAATCCGGTTCTTTCCACCCTGCGGTATTTCCGGGACGAATATATCGCTCATATTGTAGACAAGAAATGTCCGGCAGGAGTCTGTAAGGATCTTCTGCAGTACCGGATTGACGCAGATAAATGTAAAGGATGTACTCTGTGTGCAAGAACCTGTCCGAACGACGCTATCATCGGCAAGGTAAAAGAGCCGCATGTGATCAATCAGGAGAAATGTGTGAAATGCGGCGCCTGCATGGAGAAATGTCGTTTTGGTGCTATTTACAAAGAATAATGGAGGATGGAGAATATGGAAAACGTAAACTTAAAAATCAATGGTCTTGAAGTATCCGCTCCAGCCGGCTCCACCATTCTTGAAGCGGCACATCTGGCAGGAATTAAGATACCGACTTTGTGTTTCCTGAAGGAAATCAATGAGATCGGTGCATGCCGTATGTGTGTGGTGGAAGTCAAGGGAGCCAGAAACCTGGTGGCAGCCTGTGTATATCCGGTGACGGAAGGAATGGAAGTGTACACCAACACACCAAAACTGATCAAGTCAAGAAGGAGAACGCTCCAGCTTCTTTTGTCCAATCACGATAAGAAATGTCTCTCATGCGTAAGGAGCGGAAACTGCGAGCTTCAGCAGCTCTGCAGGGAGTACGGAGTAGAGGACGAGAACTATTTTGAAGGAAAAACCAATCATTATGAGCTGGATGATTCTGCTGCTCATATGATCCGCGACAACAACAAATGTATTTTGTGCCGGCGCTGTGTGGCGGTCTGCGAAAAGACCCAGGGGATCGGTGTGATCGGACCCAACAACCGGGGATTTGATACATTTATCGGATCCGCATTTGATATGGGGCTGGGGGAGACCAGTTGTGTATCCTGTGGACAGTGTATTGCAGTCTGTCCTACAGGGGCATTGTATGAAAAAGATTATACAAATCAGATCATAGAAGCGATTGCAGATCCGGATAAATATGTAGTGGTTCAGACTGCTCCTTCCGTAAGAGCGGGACTTGGAGAAGAGTTTGGATATCCTATGGGAACAGATGTAGAAGGAAAGATGGCTGCAGCACTTAGAAGGATCGGATTTGATAAAGTATTTGATACGGACTGGGCAGCCGATCTTACGATCATGGAGGAGGCTACAGAACTTCTGGATCGCGTGAAAAACGGCGGCGTACTTCCGCTGATCACTTCCTGCTCACCGGGATGGATCAAATATTGCGAGCATTATTTCCCGGATATGACAGAAAATCTGTCCAGCTGCAAATCACCCCAGCAGATGTTCGGGGCGATGCTGAAAACATATTTTGCTGAAAAAGAAGGAATCGATCCGAAAAAGATTGTGTCCGTCAGTGTAATGCCCTGTACGGCAAAGAAATTTGAAATCGGAAGAGATGATCAGAATGCAGCGGGAGTTCCGGATGTGGATATCGCCATCACCACAAGAGAACTGGCCCGGCTGATCAAAAGGTGCGGCATTGACTTTACTGCGCTGCCGGATGAGAAATTTGACGATCCGATGGGCGAATCTACAGGTGCAGGTGTGATCTTCGGCGCAACCGGAGGAGTAATGGAAGCCGCTCTTCGTACTGCAGTGGAAGTTCTGACCGGTGAAGAACTTGCTAATCTGGAATTTACCGATGTGCGCGGCACAGAAGGAATCAAGGAGGCCAGCTACAATGTGGCCGGAATGGACATTAAAGTGGCAGTTGCTTCAGGACTTAACAATGCAAGGAATCTGCTTAATAAGGTGAAATCCGGAGAAGCCAGCTATCATTTCATAGAGATCATGGGATGTCCAGGCGGATGCGTCAATGGAGGCGGACAGCCGCAGGTATCCGGCGATGTGAGAAACTTTACAGATGTACGTGCTATCCGGGCAGGAGTGCTCTATCGGAATGATCAGGCAAAATCAATCCGGAAATCCCACGAAAATCCGGCGATCAAAAAGCTTTATGAGGAATATCTGGGCGAACCGGGAAGCCATAAGGCTCACGAATATCTGCATACAACTTATGTGAAGAGGACTGTGAATTAGCCGGATAAGGCAAAAGGTTCACAAATAATAAATCGAGTAGGAGGAATTTCTCAACTATGAGAAATTCCTCCTACTCGATTGGGAGAAAATTTCAGGAGGAAACATGAAGGACTATCAGTATTTTTTATTTGATCTGGACGGCACGGTGACAGATCCGGGAGAGGGAATTACCAATTCTGTTATGTATGCACTGCAAAAATTCGGAATCCATGAGAGGGACAGAAGGAAACTCTATCGATTTATCGGCCCCCCGCTGGCAGATTCCTTCCGGGAGTTTTATGGATTTTCGGCGGACGAGGCGAAAAAAGGGATCAGGTTTTACCGGGAATATTACAGCAAAAAAGGAATATTTGAGAATAAGCTTTATCCGGGAATAGAAGATGTGTTGAAGAGAATGAAGGAAGACGGCAAAACGCTGGTGCTGGCCACCTCAAAACCGGAATTTTTTGCAGGCCAGATTCTGGAATACTTTCACCTGGACAGCTATTTTACGTTTGTTGCCGGGGCTACTATGGATGAAAATCGTGTGAAAAAGGGAGATGTGATCGCCTATGCCCTGGAGCAGTGCAGTATTACAGATAAAAGAAAAGCACTCATGATCGGCGACAGGAAGCATGATATCCAGGGGGCGAAAGAAAACGGCCTTGACAGTATGGGCGTGCTGTACGGATACGGAAGCAGGGAAGAACTGGAGACGGCCGGGGCGGATTACCTTGCGGAAACAGTGGAAGATATTTACGGCAGCGTATAAAAATCCCATCAGATTTAACTTCTGATGGGAAGAGCTGCTCTTACTTTTTCCACTCCTTCGTTAATGATAGCCCCGGTGCGGCTGGCAGACTCCTGGGCTTCCGCTGAAATGCCGGAAATGCCGGTTGAAGTTTCCAGGGCAGCCGGATCGTTGACAGGAAGGATATAAAACTGTGCTCCCACATCATCAAAGCGATAGACCCAGGTAGGAGTGAAAACAGCGTCAGTCAGAGAAATATTGCCTTTTTTATCTCTGTCGATAGAAAGACTGAGAACATATCCATCCTCTGTCTCGCCTGTGGGCATTTCGGCCTGCATATATTCTTTTTGCTGATTGGAAAGAAAGTTGCCGATGGCGTAGGCGCATACCATCTGGTGTTCTCCGTTCGTGCTTGTGAGAAGATCTACCGGCTGAATGACATGAGGATGACTGCCGATCAGAACGTCAATCCCCAGATCACATAATTTCTGTGCAATCTCCTCCTGTTGCTGGGACTGTTGCGTCTGGTACTCAGTGCCCCAATGCATATAAGCGATAGTATATTCAGCTCCGTCTTTTTCCATTGCCTCCAAAGAATCCTGAAGTTCTGTATAGAAACTGTCCAGATCATTGTAATCGAAAGAATTGATCAGAGCGGAAGCGCTGTCGGACAAGGGAATGCCGTTAATGGATGGAGCCCCGCCCGCTTCGGTTGTCTCATATACATAACTGATGATGCCGACTTTGATCCCGCCGATATCCTGAATAGTATATCTGTTTTCCTCTTCGGAAGACCGGACACCGCAGGGGATAAGATTTTTCTGCTTTATTACATCCAATGTACGCAGAAAACCTTCTTCTGCTGCATCATATACATGATTGCTGGCAAGATTTACCATATCGATCCCGCTTGCTGCCAGAGCGTCGGCCAGGGCGTCAGGACCCTGAAACATAGGGTATCCGCTGTAGCCGTTACTTCCATCTACAAGAGAACCTTCAAAGGTGACAGAGGTATAGTCGGCCTCTGACAGGAGATCTTTGCAGTAGGTGAAAATGGATGTGTAATCATAGGTCCCGTCCTGGGAATCCAGATAAACGGGAGATTCCAGAAACGGTTTGTGGAGAATAATGTCTCCGGCGGCTGTATAAGTGATAGAAGCCGGTTTTTTGGCGGTGGAAGGCTCTGCGGATACTTCCACTGCCTTGGGCTTTCCCTTTTCCGGTTTTGCTGCAGTCGGAAAATAGACAGACAGAAGGGCTGAAACAACAATGGCTGCAGCAATACAGGAGAAAACACCGGCATAGAATGCCGAGCTTCCGGCCAGCAGATGTCTGGACTTTCTCCTTTTTTGTTTTTTTCTGTGACGTTTCAATTCCGACATGTTCCCCACCTCTTTTGTATGTTACATAAGTACAACCAATGTGTTTTTGTAAACTGATTTTATTGTAAATCTGAGCAGGACAAAAAGCAAGCGGTATCAGACACTATTATTGTGGCGTATATTGCTGTTTCCGTTGCAGGGGGACAAAGCGGATGATATACTATGATAAAAGCCCGAAAAATAAAGGGGGATACCGGATGAAGATTAAAATTTGTATTGGAAGTTCCTGTCATTTGCGGGGATCAGAGACTGTAGTAAAAAGGATACAGGAACTGGTAAAAGAACAGGGAATGGATGAACAGATTGAACTGGGAGGATCTTTTTGCATGGGAAAGTGCTCCAGGAAAGTCAGTGTGAAAGTGGATGATGAGATTTACCATATCGGGCCGGAAGAGGTGGATGAGTTCTTTTTTAAGATCATAGGAAAGGAGGAGTGAGAATGCGGGTTATAGATTTTAAGGATGCAAGCTGCAGACATTGCTATAAATGTGTACGTCACTGCGAGGTAAAGGCAATCTCCGTGCAGAATGCCCAGGCTCATATTATGAAAGACCACTGTATCAACTGCGGGCATTGTCTGGAAGTCTGTCCCCAGAATGCGAAGAAATTTGCAAGTGATATGGACCGGGTTGTAGGCTATCTTCGGCAGAATATGAAGGTTATCATTTCTATTGCGCCTTCCTATCTGGGAGTGCTGGACTATGACAAGCCGGGACAGGTTGTATCGGCCCTGAAAAAGCTTGGATTTTATGAAGTGAGAGAAACGGCGGAAGGAGCGGCCCTGGTAACAAAAGAATATCGCCGGCTCTTAAAAGAGGGAAAGATGACCAACATTATCACAACATGCTGTCCCAGTGTAAACGATCTGATCGAGAAATATTACCCTGAGCTTGTTCCTTTGATGGCGCCGGTGGTATCGCCTATGATCGCTCATGGACGCCTGATCCGGCAGATTTACGGGGATGATGTGAAAGTTGTATTTCTGGGTCCCTGTATTGCCAAAAAAGAGGAAGCGGAAGGTGATGAAAGAGTAAGCGGGGCTATTGACGCTATTCTTACCTTTGAAGAAATTGTAAAGTGGTGGGAAAGGGAAGGAATCAACCCGAAAGAGTGTCCAAGCGAGCCTCTTGGCAACCCGAGTCCGAAAGTAAATCAGCTGTATCCTGTAGGAGGGGGTATTATCAAATCCATTCGGGCAAGTTCCGTGGAGGATAATTACTATAAAGTTTCTGTAGACGGACTTACTGCATGTATGGAACTTTTTGATGAATTGAAAAAGAATGAGATTGAAAACTGCTTTTTTGAGGTGAATGTCTGTGAAGGAGGGTGCATAAAAGGGCCTGCATCCGATAAATGGCAGCGGTCTGTGGTCCGAGCAAAGATGGACGTAGAGGATCAGGCGGTTTACCGGGAGGAAGCAAGTGAGATCGATGGCAGCGGCGTGGACATGGAGAAAATATTTATGGACCGCCGTGTGACAGATATGGAGCCGACAGAAGAGCAGATGGAAGAAGTGCTGCACGCTATGGGAAAATACACCAAAGAAGATGAGCTGAACTGCGGGGCATGCGGTTATCCAAGCTGTCGTGCAAAGGCGAAAGCAGTTTTTCAGAAAAAAGCAGAGATCGGCATGTGTCTGCCCCATGCAGTTGCACAGGCAGAGTCTATGTCCAATATTGTTATGGATGTGACGCCCAGTATGATACTGATCATTGATAAAGAGCTTCGGATCCGGGAATGTAATAAAAAAGCCCAGAAGATGCTGGGGGTATCCAGAGAAGAGGCGCTGGAGCGGTATATTTTTGAATTTATTGAGCCGGAGGATATCGTTCAGGTATTGGATACAAAGGAACAGATCATACGAAAGAAAGTCAGCCTGGATGCGTCGGAAATGATGGTAGTAGAGAGCATTATTTATATTGACCATCTGGAATCCGTTCTTGTGACTTACCAGGATGTGACAAAAGAAGAAAAGGCAAGGGAACAGCATTACCATTTGAAGATGGAGACAGTGGAGATGGCGCAGAAAGTCATTGACAAACAGATGATGGTTGCGCAGGAGATTGCAGGGCTTCTTGGAGAAACAACGGCAGAGACAAAGGTAACGCTGTCAAAGCTTAGGGATTCCATTTTATTTGAAGAGGAAGAATGATATGAGCGTTCGTGTTGATATAGCGTGGAAGAGTCTGAATAAACACCATGAGGAGCTGTGTGGAGATAAGGTTGAGATTCTGAAAACAAAGGATTCAGATATTGTGATCCTGGCAGATGGCATGGGAAGCGGAGTAAAAGCCAATATTCTGGCAACTTTGACGTCTAAAATCCTCGGCACCATGCTTCTGAATGGAGCGGCCATTGATTCCTGTGTGGAGATAAGGTTGAGATTCTGAAAACAAAGGATTCAGATATTGTGATCC
>NZ_JAYAZJ010000100.1:0-5051 GCF_037273965.1 Claveliimonas sp.
ATATCACGGAAAGGCGGTATGACCACATGTCTATAGAAAACGTAAAAGCACATTTCAGGAAATGGGATATGGAAAACCGTGTCCTGGAATTTCCCGTATCCAGCGCCACTGTCACAGAGGCCGCCCTGGCCTTGCATACAGATGAGCAGCGAATTGCAAAAACTCTTTCCTTCATGGTAGATGAGCATCCGATTCTTATCGTCACTGCCGGAGATGCCCGTGTTGACAACAAGAAATACAAAAGCACTTTTCACAAAAAGGCATCTATGTTAAAACCCGATCAGGTGGTTGATCTGATCGGGCACCCGGTCGGCGGCGTATGCCCTTTTGGAATCAAAGACGGGGTCAGCGTCTACCTGGATGTATCGCTAAAGCGTTTTGAGACAGTATTTCCTGCCTGCGGCAGCGCCAACAGCGCCATTGAACTGACTATCCCGGAGCTGGAAAAATATTCCGGTTTTAAAGCCTGGGTAGATGTCTGCAAAGAATAGCGTCGGTGTACAAGGGGCAGCACGGTCGGCGAAGGGTAAACAAAAAACCGTCTGCGGTATGGATATGACAGGCTGATAAAACAGCCTCTATCCGCAGACGGTTCTCTATTTTATTATTTTTTTATTCCACGATCCAGGATTCTATCTCTTCCGCGCCGGCATATTTTTCCAGATACTCTTTTCCCTTCTCCAACACCTTTTTAAGATCTCCGTTCTCGGAAAAGCAATAGACCAAAGTCAATACTTCCTGCGCTTCCTCTGTGATCATTGCTCTCTCGGAATCACTGGTAGAGCTTCCGATCGCCCCTTCTTCATCTGCCAGAACAGGAAGCGCCTCTATATTTATTTCATTTTTCCCGATTCCCTTGTAGGTTTCTCCGGGAAGTCCTATCCGAAACGTCAGTTCCTTACCTATTTTATCCGCATCATAGGACCCTGCAGAAAACCCGGATTCAATGGATATCAGATTATTCACATCTACCACTGTATTGACCTCGTAAAGCCCTTTTCCCTGTCCGATCCGGCGGATCAGCGCTTCTGACGACACTCTGTATCGGCTTGGATCCTTTCCGAATGCTTTATAGGCCGCTCTGGATTCTTTGATACCCGGAATCTCATTTATTCCATAATCAAAAATCTCATCTTTTACTTTTTTTAAAATATCCTTTTTAAGATATTCCCACATCTGCTCATTCTTTTTTTCTACTTTGACATGGTACTGCAGACAGCCAACCTTTGTTGCCGGCCATTTCTCTTTCATATTTGGGTCAATGGTCAGATTTTTTTTCATGAGTTCTACCCCTTATCTTTCGTTTCCCATACAGAATACCGCCACTACGCCCGGACCGGTATGGCTTCCGATCACAGTTCCGATATTATTGATCAGAATATTGTCTATTCCCATTTTCTGGCGTACCAAAGAAGCTACGTATTCTGCATCTTCGATACAATCTCCATGGGTGATCATGATAATATCATTATCCCATCCTTCTGCCTGTTTCACAGCCATATCCACAATCTTATTGAGAGCTTTCTTTCTTCCTCTCTCTTTTCCGATAACCTGAAGGGCGCCGTTATTATCCATGTGGATGATGGGCTTGATCTGCACCATAGTTCCAAGGACTGCCGTAGCTTTGGAAACTCTTCCGCCTCTGTGAAGATGATTCAGGTCATCCACTGTTACATTATGGCAGATATGGAGCTTATTTTCCTCTACCCACTTTGCAGTTTCTTCCAATGTCTTTCCGCTTTCCTTCTGCTTTAGCGTCTTATAAAGCAGAAGCGCTTCGCCCAGACAAGCGCAGAGCGTATCGATCACAATAACTTTTGATCCCGGATATTCCTCCATCAGCTCTTCCGCCGCAATTTTCATGCTGTTGCATGTTCCGCTTAAAGCAGAGGAAAAGGCGAGGTGGAGCACATCCTTCCCTTCTTTTACAAAGCCTTCCAGAGCCTCTTTTGCTTCCTCCGGATTCACCTGTGAAGTAACAGCCATTTTCCCTTCTCTGAGTTTCTGAAAAAACTCTTTTGAAGAAAGTCCATCCATATCCTCATAAGTCTGTCCGTCTATTGTATATCGAAGAGGAACAACCGGAACATTTCTCTCTGCCAGCCATTCCTTCGGCAAATCTACCGTACTGTTTACTGTGATCACGTAATCTCTCATTCTTACGACCTCCTAAATCCCGTTTTCATAATCATACCACCTTTTCCACTATTAGGCAAAATTTTTTTCGGAATGCTGTTTCGGAGATCCCTTCACGGTGCCTTTTGAATATTGGCGTCCCTTTTTCTAATTCAATTTCACACGAAGAAAATTTCTTCCTGTAAAAGTCTTGTTAAAACATATCATACAAAGAATAGTCACCGTTCCCAGAGCAAATCCGCCCCAGTTAAACAGAGCTGTTAAAACCAGCAGAATAAGGCGCATAAATTTCAGGGCATAGCCCAGCTCAAAATTAGGCTGGGTATAGTTAGCCACCGCCACGAATGCCATATACAGCATAACTTCCGAGTTAAACCATCCGGACTGTACGGAAAATTCTCCCATAACAATACCTGCAATGACACTTAGAGGTGTACTTAACATACTGGGCGTATTCAATGCTGCCAGACGAAGCCCGTCTATGGCAACCTCTAATATCAAAAGCTGAAACACAAGGGGGATATTGACTGTATCCCTCAGGGCTACAAAATGAAAAACCTCCGGCAGCCAGTTCAGATTCTGCATAAATAAAAGGAATACCGGCGTAAAAAAAACAGTCAGAAATGTGATGATCCCCCGTGAGATTTTTAAGTAAAGCTGTGTGATCAACGGGAAATAGTAATCATTTGCCTCTTCGATGATATCAAGAACAGACGTTGGCAGGATCATGGCAGAAGGTGAATTGTCCACCAAAAGAACGATTTTCCCCTCCAGCAGACAGGCGGCGGCTGTATCCGGACGTTCTGTATATTTAAATTTCGGCATCGGATTGAGTAATTTTCCTCGGAACAGCTGCTCTGTCAGTGTCTGCTGGTTCATACGGAGATCTTTTGTGTGAATATTTTTCAACTCACCTATCAGGCGTGAAAGAAGCTGCTTATCTACCCGGTCAGTCATATAGCAGACTGCCACGTCTGTTCGGGAACTTTCTCCGATATCCAGCATCTGCATCACAAGGTGAGGATCCCGGATCCTCCTCCTCATCAGCGCTGTATTAAATACGATTGTTTCTACAAAGCCATCCCTGGATCCCCGAAGAGATTTATCCTTTTCCGGTTCCCCCACATTTCTGGCCGGGTAAGTTCTGCAGTCGATCACAATACATGCTTCATAGCCGTCAATAAAAAGACAGGTAGTTCCTGACAGAAGATTTCGGAACACCTGATCAAATTCTCCTATGATATCAACTTCTACATAAGGCACATGCTGTTTTACAAATCCTGTGGCACTTGCAGGCATATTCTCCTTCGTCACTCCAAGAAAGGAATCCATAATCTTCAGCATCGCCTCGTCTTTCATAAATCCGTCAATAAAGAAAAAGGCAGCTTCCCTTCCTCCAATCATAAGATCTCGTTGTATCAGATCAAAACTGTCCTGAATCGGCAGGATCTGATTCATATATGCGACATTCTCCTTTACTGAGGCAGTCACAATTCTTGTATCCGGCATAATCTTATTTCCTCCATATCCTTATACGATATGTTTAATTTGCCCTGATCTGCCGGAAATATGCAAAAAGAGACAGGGTAATTTTCACCCTGCCTCCTTTTAACTTCTATTTCCCGGTTGTACTGCCGAACCCTCCGTTTCGCACCGCATCTGCGTCATCGTCGACTGTAATGCCGTATTCTACAAAAATCCCCTGCATAAATCCTGTCCCGGCCGCTATTTCAATGGTTTTCCCTTCGTTTGTATCATTTGTGATCTTGGAAAAAATATGGCCTTCATTATCAGAGTAAAAATAATCACTGTCTATGATCCCAACGGTATTATTCAACTGAAGCCGGTATTTAAAACCAAGTCCGCTTCTCGGATAGCATTTCAGCACCCAGTTCTCTTCCATTTCCACGCGGATCCCGGTAGGAATCTTTACAGTTTCACCCGGTGCGATCGTCAGAGAAACGGGTGCAAAAAAATCATAACCCGCCGATCCTGATGTCGCCCTCTTCGGAAGCTTTATTTCCTCATATATTTCGCGGATCTTCTCCTTATCCGTCTCACCAAACGTATCCTTCCATCCTTCTGTAAACTGTTCCAGGCTTACTTTATGAAATTTAGCAATTCTCTTAATCATGTAAAACAATTTCTCCTATCTGCAGTGTTTTTGGCACATCGATCACCATCTGATTTGCGCTCCCTTTCCAGTGAAGGGTATTGTCCTTTTTCTCTTCCTGAAATTCTCCATCTACAAGAACATCCAGATACTTTGCAATCTCCAGATCCTTTACTTCCTTCCAGAGACTTCCTGTATAAAGCCAGATTGTTTTGTTCGGATATTTTTCCCGTATCTCTTTTGCCAGCGCAGTGACCTGCCGGACATTCGCTTCATGAAGAGGATCTCCGCCGGAAAATGTAATGCCGCTTACATAGTCCTTATCAAGTTCATCGAAAATCTCCTGCTTTGCCTCCTCGTCAAAAGGAAGTCCTCCTTCCGGATCCCATGTAATGGGATTATGGCAGCCCGGACAGCCATGAGCACATCCTGCCACCCATAATACTACCCTAAGTCCGTCCCCATTGAGCATATCGTCTTTCGTAATATTATGATATCTCATTCCTACATACTTTTCCTTTCTGCAATTTCGGCCATTTTCGCCTCATTCAGTCTGGTATCTCCCTTCACTCTGGAATAGGAAAGGTAACCGTTCATACGGTCGATCTTCGTCAGATTTTTACTGCCGCATACCGGACATACATCCATAGAAAGCTCCTCATGTCCGCAATCATCACAGTAAGCAAGGGAAAGGTTGACTCCCTCGTAGTATCCTTTTGCCATAGCGCGCCGCACCAAGGATTTGATCGCTTCTTTATTATAATTAACCGGATATTTCACATACTGGATCTTTCCGCCGTTG
>NZ_JAYAZJ010000101.1:0-9005 GCF_037273965.1 Claveliimonas sp.
GATCTTCGCACACCCCTGACAGCTTTGAGCGGATATATGCAGTTCCTGGACCGGGAAGAAGTATCGCCGGAAGTCAGAGAAGCGCTTGATATTATGAAAAATCGGATCAGGGCAATGACGAAGCTGACAGAAGAGCTGTTTCAGTACTCGGTGATCGTTTCTGCTGAAAAATATCAGGAGAGGGAGAAAGTAGACATCGGAGAAGTGCTGGCTGAAAGCCTGGCGGGATTTTATGCAGTCTTAAAGGAAAAAGAGATAGAACCTTTCATAAGCATGCCGGAAGAAGCGGTCGTTAAGATAGCCAACCGGGATGCCCTTCTTCGTGTTTTCGGGAATATTATTAATAATGCAGTAAAATACAGCGACGGAGATCTTCGGATCGTCCTGCACAAGGACGGGAACCTGCAATTTGCAAATCATGCTTCGAAGCTTGATGAAGTGGAGGCGGGCAAGCTGTTTGAGCGGTTTTATACGGTGGAAAACGGCCGGGAATCCACCGGCCTTGGTCTTTCCATTGCAAAAACATTGTGCGAGCGTATGGGGATTTCCATTCATGCCAAAAAAGAAAAGGAATGGTTTATCATAGAAATGGAGTGGCGTATATTTGGGTTGAAAACCGGGGAATAATAGAGTATAATATCTTTTAGGAAACCTGGGATGCACGATAATTCCTGTAATTTTGAACCTACAAAACTTTAAACGGGACTCTTATTATCTCTGTAATATGTCATGCCCCCATTTTAGGAGGGGAAGGCAGAAAAGCAGATGCGGACACCCACCTGGCTGCGGCTAGGAGTCAAAATACAGGAACCGGCATTTTGGGGATGTACAAAAGATAAAGGGCAGCAGCGCATATGCGGCTGCCTTTTTTCATACATTTAGAGAAAAGAAACGGACAAGAGGGAACAGATTGAAAAGAAAAGTTTATGGAAGATATATCATTGCCATTTTTATATGGATACTGCTAGTGACAGGAATGGTAAGAATCCTTTCCGATCAGAAAGGGGGAGCCGGAGGAAGCAAAACAGAAAGTGAACTTGCTCTGGAAAATGAGGAGAAAAATCAGACGGTTTCAGGGGGCGATACTATCAGAGTCCTTATTATGACAGACGGGTATCAGTCGGAAATCCATTCAGAAGTGCGGGTTTCTTCTCCATATGGACTGCGGATCAGCTGCGGCGGAGAATCCATCGAATGGAACAAAGAGGAAGTTTGTCAGATTTTGCCGGATGATGCCAGATTTCAGAAGGGAAATATCAGAATTGAACCTTTGAACAAGGAGGGAAAAGTGACTTTAGAAAGTATATCCAGAGGATACGGTACGCCCTCCTATGATGGAATACTGGAACTTCGGGCGGTATCCGGCGGGATCGCAGTGATCAATGAACTTTCCATGGAGTCCTATCTGTGCGGAGTTGTTCCAAGTGAAATGCCGGCTTCCTATGAACTGGAAGCACTGAAAGCGCAGGCGGTATGTGCAAGAAGTTATGCAAGAAGACAGATGGAAAGTTACGGCTATCCGGAATATGAAGCCCATGTAAATGACAGTACGGATTTTCAGGTATATAATAACAGCCAGCCACAGGAAAGATCTTCCCAGGCGGTGCGTGAGACGGAAGGGGAAGTTGTAAAATATAAAGGGACAATTGCTACTACATATTACTATTCTACCTCCAGCGGGCAAACGACAAACATGGAGGCCTGGGGAAATGCGCCAGGCGAGGGGAACGGTTATCTTCAGAGCGTCTCGGTCTGCGATGACAGCGGGCAGGATTATGAGAAAAATCTGCCCTGGTATCGGTGGGAGGCTGTCATTCCCATTGATACGCTGTCACAGCTGATCTCGCAAAATACAGGGACAGATGTAGGAACCTTAAGTCAGGTGGAAGTGACAAAGAGAGGGGCTGGAGATGTAGCAGTGGAACTTACTGCTGTCGGTGACAAAAATACAGTGACAGTTCAGACGGAAAATAAAATCCGCAGTGCCCTTGGCGGAGGCGGATATCAGATTACGAAGAATGATGGTTCACAGAGTGAGGGCAGTGCATTATTGCCAAGCGCATTTTTTACTATTGAAAAACAGGACGGTGTCTTTGTTATTCGCGGAGGCGGATTCGGACATGGAATCGGAATGAGCCAGAATGGAGCGAATGAAATGGCGAAACAGGGGAAGAATTATCAGGAGATATTAAAGCTTTTCTATCAGGGGGTAGAAATAGAATAGCTTGAATAAAGTACGGACTGATGGTATGATTGCACTAGAAAAACGGCGGGGGAAAGAGATGTTAAAAAAGATTTTCCAGAAAGCAGCAACAGTATCCGAAGATGTGACAAAAGCGCATGTCGGCGCATATGCAGCGCAGTCAGCATATTTTTTCATGCTCTGTATGATCCCGATCATCCTTCTTTTACTGACTTTGGTGCAGTATACGCCTGTGACAAAAGCGGATGTGATGACGGCGGTAATGCAGGTGTTCCCTTCTTCTGTGGATTCGCTGATGATATCTATTGTCAATCAGGTTTATAATCAGTCCATGGGTATCATTCCTGTGACTATTATTGTGGCTCTGTGGTCGGCGGGGAAAGGCGTTCTGGCAATGACTTCCGGACTGAACTGTATCTATGAATGTCCGGAGACAAGAAGTTATATTTTCCTCCGAATCCGCTCTACTATTTATACAGTGCTTTTTATTATCGTAATTCTGCTGCTTCTGGTTGTGTCGGTTTTCGGTAATTCGCTTAATATTTTCATTTCTACTCATGCGGAATTTTTGGAACCTCTGGCAGACTGGATGATTGATAAGAGAGCGTTGATCACCCCGGTGGTTCTGATGGGATTTTCTCTTCTGATCTATAAATTCCTGCCCAACAGAAAGGACCGGTTTGTAAAGCAGCTTCCGGGCGCTGTATTTGCAGCAATCGGATGGATGGTGATTTCGTGGGTTTTCTCGGTATATGTAGATATTTTTCAGGGATTTTCCAGTATGTACGGAAGCCTGACTACGATCGTCCTTATTATGCTCTGGCTGTATTTCTGTATGTACAGTATTTTACTGGGAGGAGAATTTAATAAGCTTCTGGGAGATAAAATCTTCCAAAAGGCATAGGTTTTTTGCTTGACATCCGGGAAGCTTGTGTTACAATGGATAAAGTAATTCAAATTATAAAAGCTTTGACCGTGTAAGTAGTGACCCGTTTTCCGGCAGAGAGAGGAAATCAAAGGGCTGAAAGTTTCCTCAGGTTCAGACGGCGAATGAATTTCCCACGCGAGCTGCATGTCTGAACAGGATGGCTTTTGGGGCCTGTAAGAAGTAGGATGTGCCGTTCATGCACGTTACGCATATATGAGAGTCTGCCGGCAAAAGCTGTGCAGGAATCAGGGTGGTACCGCGGGTTAGCCTCGTCCCTTTTGAGGGAGGAGGTTTTTTTGTTGTGCGAAAGCTTTATTTCCTCTGTAAAAACAGGACTCCCTCTATATAAAATCTGATATTTTATTATTTTTTATCATGAAAAGGAGAAGAAGGATGAAAGAGAAATTACAAAGCATCAAAGAAGAAGCCATTCGTCAGATTGAAGCTTCCGACATGCCGGAAAAGCTCAATGAGGTGCGTGTACGTTTCCTTGGAAAAAAAGGAGAGTTGACGGCAGTTCTTAAGAGTATGAAGGATGTTGCTCCGGAAGAAAGACCAAAAGTAGGACAGCTTGTAAATGAGACAAGAGCTTCTATTGAAGAACTCTTGGAAGAAACCAAGCAGAAAATGGAAAGAAAGATCCGGGAAGAAAAGTTGAGCCAGGAGGTGATTGACGTCACACTTCCGGCTAAGAAAAATATGGTGGGACACCGTCATCCAAATACAACGGTCCTGGAAGAAGTAGAACGTATTTTCATCGGAATGGGATATGAAGTTGTAGAAGGACCGGAAGTAGAGTATGACCTGTACAATTTCGAGAAACTGAACATTCCGGCAGACCATCCGGCAAAAGACGAGCAGGATACATTCTATATAAATAAGGACATTGTCCTTCGTACCCAGACGTCTCCGGTTCAGGCGCGCGTCATGGAAGAAGGCAAGCTGCCGATCCGTATGATCGCTCCCGGAAGAGCATTCCGTTCTGATGAGGTGGATGCAACACATTCTCCGTCCTTCCACCAGATTGAAGGTCTCGTAGTAGACAAAAACATTTCTTTTGCTGATCTCAAGGGAACGTTGGAGGTGTTTGCCAAGGAATTGTTCGGACCTGAGATAAAAACAAAATTCAGACCGCATCATTTCCCGTTCACAGAACCCAGCGCTGAGGTAGACGTTACCTGCTTTAAATGCGGCGGAAAAGGCTGCCGTTTCTGTAAAGGATCCGGCTGGATCGAGATTTTAGGATGCGGTATGGTACATCCTCATGTACTGGAAATGTGCGGCATTGATCCGGAAGAGTATACAGGATTTGCATTCGGAGTAGGACTGGAGCGAATCACGCTTCTGAAGTACGAGATCGACGATATGAGGCTGCTGTATGAGAATGATATCCGGTTTTTGAAACAGTTTTAGTCGGTTTTACACAGGGTATATATCAATTTTACACAGGGTATATATTAATTCGACACGTAGTAAACTTAAAGTTTGTTACGTCCCCTGTCAAAAAAATAACGAAAAGGAGAACACAATGAATACATCATTATCATGGATAAAAGCGTATGTTCCGGATCTTGACGTTACCGCACAGGAGTACACAGATGCGATGACACTTTCCGGAACAAAGGTAGAAGGATATGAAATCATGGATGCGGACCTGGACAAAATTGTGATCGGGCAGATCGATAAGATTGAGAAGCATCCGGATGCAGACAAACTGATCATCTGTCAGGTGAATATCGGTACAGAAACCATCCAGATCGTAACCGGTGCGCCGAATGTAAAAGAAGGAGATAAGGTTCCGGTGGTACTGGCCGGCGGATGCGTGGCAGGAGGCCATGAACCGGGCAGCCGCGTAGCAGGAGGAATTAAGATCAAGAAAGGAAAGCTCCGCGGAGTGGAAAGTGATGGAATGATGTGCTCCATCGAAGAGCTTGGTTCCAGTAAGGATATGTATCCGAATGCTCCCGAGAGCGGAATTTATATTATGCCGGAAGATGCCGAAGTGGGAGCAGATGCAGTGAAAGCACTGGGCCTTGATGATGTGGCGTTTGAATATGAGATCACTTCAAACCGAGTAGACTGCTTCAGCGTAGTGGGCATTGCCCGGGAAGCGGCAGCTACCTTCCGCAAAGAGTTCCATCCGCCGGTTGTCACTCCTACCGGAAACAGCGAGGATGTGAATGACTATATTAAAGTGACGGTTAAGGATGAAGAACTCTGCCCGAGATACTGTGCAAGAGTGGTGAAAAATATCAAGATCGGTCCTTCACCGGAATGGATGCAGAGAAGACTTGCATCTGTAGGAATCCGTCCTATCAATAATGTAGTTGATATCACAAACTATGTGATGGAGGAATACGGTCAGCCCATGCATGCTTATGATCTGGACACCATTGCAGGTCATGAGATTATTGTCAGAAGAGCAGAAAACGGAGAGAAATTTACCACTCTGGACGGCCAGGAAAGACAGCTGGATGATTCCATTTTGATGATCTGTGACGGAGAAAAATCCGTCGGTATTGCCGGAATCATGGGCGGCGAAAATTCCATGATCACAGACAATGTGCAGACCATGCTTTTTGAGGCTGCATGTTTCGATGGGACAAATATCCGTAAATCAAGCAAAAAAGTAGGGCTTCGTACGGATGCTTCCGGAAAATTTGAAAAGGGTCTTGATCCCAATAATGCACAGGCAGCTATCGACCGCGCCTGCCAGCTGGTGGAAGAACTGGGGGCCGGAGAAGTAGTGGGCGGCATGGTTGACGTCTATGGAACGAAGAGAGAGCCGGTGAGAGTTCCTTTTGATGCCGACGCTATCAATGAACTGCTTGGGACAGATATCCCGAAAGAAGACATGCTTTCCTATTTCAAGATGATCGATCTGGAGTATGACGAGAATACAAACGAAGTGATCGCTCCTACGTTCCGTCAGGATCTTTTGAGACTTGCAGATCTTGCGGAAGAAGTTGCGAGATTTTACGGATATGACAATATCCCGACTACACTTCCAAAAGGAGAGGCTACAACAGGAAAACTGTCCTTCAAGCTTCGGATTGAAGAAGTAGCCCGCAATATTGCAGAGTTCTGTGGCTTCAGCCAGGCTATGACTTATTCCTTTGAAAGTCCGAAGGTATTTGACAAGCTGCTGCTTCCGGAGGATTCAGAGCTTAGAAAAGCAGTGGAGATCATGAATCCCCTTGGCGAGGACTACAGCATTATGCGGACAACATCCTTAAATGGAATGCTTACTTCACTTGCTACTAATTACAACCGCAGAAATAAAAATGTGCGTCTCTATGAGCTGGGAAATATTTATCTTCCTAAAACTCTGCCGCTTACAGAGCTTCCGGAGGAGAGAATGCAGTTTACACTTGGAATGTATGGAAAAGGCGATTTCTTCCATATGAAAGGTGTTGTGGAAGAATTTTTTGAAAAGGCCGGACTGCACAAGAAAGAGATCTATCGTCCGGATTCCGGGAAACCGTATCTGCATCCGGGACGCCAGGCAAATATTGTGTATGACGGAGTGGTCGTAGGATATCTCGGCGAGGTACATCCGGATGTAGCTGACACATACGGAATCGGAGAGAGAGCCTACATTGCAGTCATTGATATGCCGGAGATCGTATCCCGTGCAGGCTTTGACCGGAAATATGAAGGAATTGCAAAATTCCCGGCTGTTACAAGAGACATCAGCATGGTTGTCCCAAAAGAGATCATGGTAGGACAGATTGAGGAAGTGATCGAACAAAAAGGCGGAAGCTATCTGGAAAGCTACAAGCTGTTTGACCTTTATGAGGGAGCACAGATCAAAGCGGGATATAAGTCTATTGCTTATTCTATCGTGTTCCGTGCAAAGGACAAGACGCTGGAGGATGCTGATGTGACAAAAGCAATGGGCCATATTCTGAAAGAGCTGGAGGGTATGGGCATTGAACTCCGGAAATAAAGGAGAAAGAAAAATGGAAATGAAACGACAGGATTTCAGCTTTGAGCTTCCACAGGAGCTGATCGCCCAGGATCCCTTAAAGGACCGGTCATCTTCCCGGCTTCTTGTCCTTGACAAGGAGACGGGGGAAGTGTCCCACCATGTATTCAGGGACATTATAGATTATCTGAATCCGGGGGACTGTCTGGTGATCAATGACACAAAAGTCATTCCCGCCCGCCTGATCGGATCCAAGGTAGGAACAGATGCAAAAATAGAGATCCTGCTGCTGAAACGGAAATCGGATCAGGTGTGGGAGACGCTGGTGAAGCCTGGGAAAAAGGCAAAGCCGGGAGCTAAGATCAGTTTTGGAGAAGGACTTCTTGTAGGGGAAGTCATTGATATTGTGGAAGAGGGGAACCGTCTGGTGAAATTCAGTTATGAAGGAATTTTTGAAGAAATTCTGGATCAGCTGGGCCAGATGCCTCTGCCGCCTTATATTACGCATCAGCTGGAAGATAAAAACCGCTATCAGACTGTATATGCAAAGAACAGCGGGTCAGCAGCAGCGCCTACAGCGGGGCTTCATTTCACCCCCGAACTTCTGGAACAGATCAAGGAGAAGGGGGTGGATGTTGCCAGCGTCACTCTCCATGTGGGGCTTGGCACTTTCCGCCCGGTAAAAGCGGAAAATATTCTGGATCATCACATGCATTCCGAATTTTATCGGATTGAAGAAGAAGAGGCTGCGAAGATCAACCGGGCAAAAGAAAAGGGAGGAAGGATCATCTGCGTGGGAACGACAAGCTGCAGAACAGTAGAGTCGGCGGCAGATGAAAATGGAAGAGTGAAGGCAGGAAGCGGATGGACGGATATTTTCATCTATCCGGGATACCGGTTTAAAATACTGGACTGCCTGATCACAAATTTCCATCTGCCGGAATCTACTCTGCTGATGCTGGTGTCAGCGTTAGCCGGGCGGGAACATATTTTGGCGGCATATGAAGAGGCTGTGAAGGAAAAATACAGATTCTTTTCCTTCGGGGATGCTATGTTCATTCAATAGGCCCTATATTCTTTGAAATCTTAGCTGTGAAGGGCTTGACGAACCATAGCAAAACCTTTAAAATATTATGTGCAAATTACTAGAAAGAAAAATTTTTTAGGAGGTCATTGGAACATGGCAACAAAATGGGTTTATATGTTCACAGAAGGTAACGCAACTATGAGAAACCTTCTGGGTGGCAAAGGTGCAAACCTGGCAGAGATGACAGGCCTTGGACTGCCGGTACCACAGGGATTTACGGTTACGACAGAGGCTTGTACTCAGTACTATGAAGATGGCAGAAAGATCAATGATGAAATCATGGGACAGATCATGGACGCTATGGCTAAACTGGAAGAGATCACAGGAAAGAAATTCGGGGACAAGCAGAATCCGCTTCTCGTTTCCGTGCGTTCCGGTGCAAGAGCTTCCATGCCAGGTATGATGGATACAATCCTGAACCTTGGTCTTAATGAGGAAGTTGTTGAGACTCTGGCAGAAGCTTCCGGCAATCCACGCTGGGCTTGGGACTGCTACAGAAGATTCATCCAGATGTATTCTGACGTCGTAATGGAAGTTGGAAAGAAATATTTTGAAGAGCTCATCGATAAGATGAAAGAAGAAAAAGGCGTAACTCAGGACGTAGAGCTGACAGCAGAGGATCTGAAGACTCTTGCAGGACAGTTCAAAGCTGAGTACAAAGAGAAGATCGGTTCAGATTTCCCGGCAGATGCAAAAGAGCAGCTGATGGGTGCTGTAAAAGCCGTGTTCCGTTCCTGGGACAACCCGAGAGCAAACGTATACCGTCGTGACAACGACATTCCGTACTCATGGGGAACAGCTGTCAACGTACAGATGATGGCATTCGGTAACATGGGTGATGACTGTGGTACAGGTGTTG
>NZ_JAYAZJ010000102.1:0-32867 GCF_037273965.1 Claveliimonas sp.
AGCTGACTGTTACTAATCGGTCGAGGGCATAACCAAGGAAGGTTCAAAAAGGCTGAAAGATGGAAAGATTTCTTGTATGTGGTTTTGAAGGTACATAATAATTGAGCAGGAATGGGAGAGCAGTGCCAAAACGGCACTGCTTTTTTGTAGTATGACGGGCATGCCGTCAGTCTGTGGTGAAAGTCCACAAGGGGCGTAGTTGCCAACGAACCCCATAGCGACTCCCAAGGTTTACATCGTGAGATGTGGGCGAGAAGAAGGGATAGCGAAATCGTAGCCTGACGAACAGAAACCTGATATAAGGCGTACATGGCGGATAAGCTGACTACAGACAGTGAAGTCCAAAAGGCAACCGTAACCCATGTGCGTAGATCAGGCAGGTAGATGAGGAAAGACTGGCAGGCTTATCCCGTGAGGTCTCACAGGCTGTGAAACCCGCAGTAGTAACAACGAACTGTGAGAAGTCAGCAGAGGCCGTAGTAGGCAAAGCCCTGGAATGGGAAGTGCTGAAGGGCTGAACAATGTAACCGTGTAATCAAATGTATGCTCCATGGAATACCTGACGGCAGGAGGGGCGAAACGTAAATGAGCAGGTACTGCACAACCTAGGGCAAATCCATGGAAACGGAAAGGAGAAAGCACACAAGGCAATGTCAGAACTGTTGGAAAAGATACTGTCCAAAAATAACATGAACACTGCATACAAAAGAGTCTGTGCCAATAAGGGCGCAGGAGGGGTGGATGAGGTAACAGTCGAAGAACTTGGCGATTATATCAAAGAGAACTGGGAAAGTATCAGGAATCAAATCAGGAACAGGGAGTACAAGCCCCAGCCAGTCAGGAGAGTGGAGATCCCTAAACCAAACGGCGGAATGAGAAAACTGGGAATCCCAACTGTAATGGATCGGGTAATCCAGCAAGGCATCGTGCAGGTGATAAGCCCCATGTGTGAGCCTTTGTTTTCGGAATGGAGCTACGGCTTCAGACCGAACCGGAGCTGTGAAATGGCAATCAGACAGCTGCTTGTATACCTAAACGAGGGATATGAGTGGATAGTAGATATCGACTTGGAGAAATTTTTCGATAACGTACCGCAGGACAAGTTGATGAGTCTGGTTCACAAGATTATCAACGATGGCGATACAGAATCCTTAATTCGCAAGTATCTAAAAGCAGGAGTTATGACGCCACAGGGATACGAGGAAACCAAACTCGGAACCCCACAGGGCGGAAATCTATCACCATTGCTGTCAAACATCATGCTGAATGAATTGGATAAGGAACTGGAGAGGAGAGGACTCCGGTTCACAAGATACGCAGATGACTGTGTCATAGCGGTCAAAAGCGAATCGAGTGCCAAAAGAGTGATGCGGACGGTATCAGACTGGATACAGAGGAAACTGGGGTTAAAGGTCAATATGACCAAAACGCACATCACAAGACCGTCAAAGTTGAAGTATCTTGGATTCGGATTCTACAAGGACAGTAAGACAAATGAATGGAAGTGCAGACCCCATCAGGACTCTGTGAAGAAGTTCAAAAACAGACTGAAAGAACTGACCTGTAGAAAAATGCCGGGGACAGTCACGAGCAAGATTGAGAAAATCAATCAGGCGACAAGAGGATGGATTAACTACTATGCCCTTGGTTCCATGAAAACAGCGATGATAAAGATAGACGCACATTTAAGAACAAGAATCAGAGTTATCATCTGGAAGCAGTGGAAAGTGCCGAAGAAACGGCAATGGGGACTGCAGAAACTTGGAATCGGAAAAGACCTTGCAAGACTGACAGCGTATTGTGGAGACCGCTATTACTGGGTAGTGACTAAGACATGCGTTGTCAGGGCAATCTCTAAAGAAGTATTAGCCAGAGCAGGGCTTGTAAGCTGTTTTGACTATTACAATGAGCGACATGCTTTGAAGTTACGTTGAACCGCCGTATGCCGAACGGCATGTACGGTGGTGTGAGAGGGGAGAGAAAATCTCCCCTACTCGATCGAATTGTGTGGGAATTGTAAACTGACACGTAGTAAAGTTAAAAAGTGTTACGTCCCAAACTGCATTTAACCCTGTGTAAAATTGTGAAAAGCCCTGTGTAAAATTGACAGGCACGATTATAGAAAAATGTGATATAATAACCACGGTGCGATTATTATACCTTTGTATAAACTGATTTCAGAACATATAGTGTATACAATTTAACGAAAAAGTAAAGGAATGGGAAAATAAATGAAAGAGAAGGAAAAAGATGCGAGGGGTGAATTTCGGACTCGTCTGGGATTTATCATAGCTTGTGTTGGTTCGGCAGTGGGAATGGGAAATATATGGATGTTTCCTTATCGGACTGGTGAATTTGGCGGATCAGCATTTTTGATCGCGTATTTTATTTTTGTTATCCTGCTTGGATTTTCGGGAGTCATCGGTGAGATGGCTTTCGGAAGAAGTGTAAAATGCGGTCCGATCGGAGCTTTTACAAAAGCAATGGAGATGAGGTTTGGGCCGAAGGGACGCATTCCGGGAAAGATTATTGGAATGATTCCGGTTCTCGGATCTCTGGGAATTGCAATTGGCTATTCTGTTGTGGTGGGACGGTTTTTGAAATATCTTTGGGGAACGATTTCCGGAGAATTGATGCAGGCAGAAGATATGGGAGCTTATTTTGGGGAACTTGCAGTTGATTTTGGAAGTATAGGCTGGCACTTCTTGGGGCTTTTGCTCACTTTTGCAATTATGCTCATGGGAGTCAGCAAGGGGATTGAGAAAATGAATAAAGTGATGATGCCGATATTTTTTATTTTTTTCATTTTGCTCTTGATCCGTGTAGTTATGCTTCCCGGTGCTGCGGAAGGCTATCGTTATATGTTTGTACCAAGGTGGGAAGAACTTGGCAACATTCAGACATGGGTTTATGCGCTGGGTCAGGCGTTCTTTTCTCTGTCTCTTGCCGGATCAGGAACGATTGTTTATGGAAGCTATTTGAAAAAGGATATAGATGTGGTAAGCTGTGCCGGCAATGTTGCTCTTTTTGACACATGTGCAGCCCTTCTTGCAGGAATGGTTGTTATTCCGGCGGTATTTGCCTTTGGACTGGATGTAGGGAGCGGACCTCCGCTGATGTTCATTACTCTTCCGGCAGTATTTCAGCAGATTCCCTTTGGGGCTTTGTTCGCAGTAATTTTCTTTATTGCGGTAATTTTTGCAGCGGTAACCTCGCTTATGAATCTTTTTGAGACGCCTATTGAGGCGCTGTAAAGCGAACTGAAACTGTCACGTAGAATGTCTGTATGCATTGTTGCCCTGATCGCAGCAGCAGTGGGTGTGTTTATTGAAAGCGGAGATGCAGTAGGAGGGTGGATGGATGCGGTATCGATTTATATTATTCCGTTGGGAGCTCTTATTGCAGCGGTGATGTTTTTCTGGATCTGTCCCAAGGGCTATGCAAGAGAACAGATTCAGATGGGAAGAGAAAAAAAGGTTGGAAAATGGCTGGAGCCGGTTACGAAGTATGTATTTGTCGGCATTACATTTGCGGTCTATGTTTTGGGAATTTTTTTTGGCGGAATCGGTTAATTCCATTAGGAAAAGTGTGTGAGAAATGAAAGATAAAGTACGAGAAGCAAGAAAAGCTACGCTGTCAGTCGCAGGGCTGACAGCTTTCATTGAAGTAATATTTCATTTGTATATGGGATTGGATATGAAATATTTTCCCATATTTTTTCTGTCTGCCGCTTCTTTTGGAACGGTGTGTACCGCTATTTTGTACTGTCTTCCGGAAAAAGCATCAAAAATTGCCGGTATGATTGTTGTCATCTGTCTGTCAGTTATCTTTGCGGCGGAATGCCTCTGTAAGGAGATCCTTCAGCAATATTACCAAATCATAAGCGGCATGGAAACAGCGGCGGGGAATCATCTGCTGGATTACAATGCGGCGGTGCGGGATGCCCTGATTGTTCATATCCCCGGTCTTTTTCTGATGGTTGTTGTTCCAATCGGCTGCTATACTGTTTTGCATTTCCGCCTAAAAAGTCAGGAAGATAAAAAGAAACCGGAATTTCTCATGGCCGGGATCTGTATGGCGGCGGCGATAATTCTCCATCTTGCTATGCTTGGCATTATTTTTTTCTATCCGTGGAAAGGTGACTTTACGCCTGAAAAACTCTATCAGACGGATACACATACAGAAGATCAGGTGGAGCAGCTGGGAATGATTACCATGCTCCGTCTGGATATCAAGCACAGTATATGGGGGACTTCTGGTGAGGATACGCCTGATATCCAGAAAGAAGCCCAGGAGACAGTGAAGAATCAGGAAACTCCGGCAGAGGAAGACTATCCCTATAATGAAATGGACATTGATTTTGCTGCTCTGCAGGCAGCGGCTGCCACAGAGGACTCAGCATGGCTAAGCGAGTATTTTGGCAGTCTGACCCCTACAAGGCAGAATGAATATACGGGAATGTTTGAAGGGTATAATGTCATTTTCATAACAGCGGAAGGATTCAGCGGCTACATGATCGATCCGGAGCTGACTCCTACGCTCTATAAACTTTCCACAGAGGGATTTGTATTTGAGAATTTTTACTCTACATTACATTTTACCAGTACTTCCGGCGGTGAATTTCAGAATCTGACGGGACTTTATCCGAAAGCGGCTTTTCCGGTCAGTATGACCGAGACTGGAGAGCAGGGGACAAGCCTTCCTTTTACATTGGCGCACCGTCTGAATCAGAAAGGCTATACCTCGATCGGATATCATTTTAATGAAAATATGTATGGCAGGGATTTGTCTCATCCAAATCTGGGATACGAGTGGAGGCAGGCGGATGCCTGTGGGCGGCCCGTTACCAAGGAAACTGACGAAAGCGGGCATGAATACTGGCCTCAGTCTGACGATTATATGATCCAGCAGTCTTTTGCTGACTATGTGGATAAAGAGCCATTTAACATTTATTATCTCACTTTAAGCGGGCATCTCCCTTATGGATTCGACAGCAATGAGATGTCAAAAAGGAATCAGGAGGCAGTGGCGAATCTGCCTTATTCTGAAAAGACGAAGGCTTATATTGCAGCAGGGCTGGAGTTGGAAAAAGGAATGACGAGCCTGATAGAAAAACTGGAGGAGGCGGGAATTGCCGACCGGACATTGCTTGTAATGGCGCCGGATCATATTCCCTATTCGGATCTGGATATCCTGGAAGAGCTGGCAGGCAGATCTTTTGGCACAGATTCGCTGGAAATGCTGGATGAACAGAACGTGGATTTCGACGTCTACAAAAATACATGGATTTTATGGTCAGCCAGTATGAAAGAGCCGGTTAAAGTTGAGAAGCCCTGCTCACAGGTAGATATTCTTCCTACTCTTTTAAATTTGCTGGGCGAAACATATGATTCGCGCATGCTGGCCGGAACAGATGTTATGTCCGAAAATGACCCGGTTGTCATCTTTTTCTCTAATTCCTGGCTCACTGAAAAAGGCGCCTATGACCGGTACACAGGCACCTTTACCCCTTCCGGCAGTGTCGCTATGAGCGCGGAAGAGCAGAAGATTTATGTAGAAAATATGAAATATCTGGTGGAATGCAGGCTCCGCCTTGGAGAGCTGATCATTGAAAATGATTATTATAGGACGGCAGTACCCTAAAAAGCGTGCAGAATTTCTTTTGCCTTCTTTACCTCTTCTAAGGAGGGCGGATCTACATTTTCCAGAGAATAGGAAAGACCAAGTTCTTTCCATTTATAAATACCAAGCGTGTGGTAGGGTAAAACCTCCACACGTTTTACATTTTGAAGGGATTGGATAAATGCAGCCATATCTCGAAGATCCTGTTCATCATCTGTCACTTTCGGGACAAGAACATGGCGGATCCAGACAGGTACATGGAGCTTATCAAGGAGACGGGCCATGTCAAGGATGTTGTCGTTATCCCGTCCGGTGAGAGACTGGTGCCCCTCCCTGTCCATCATCTTCAGATCCAGGAGCACAAGATCCGTATACTTCATCAGCTCCAGAAACTGACTGTAGAAAGGTTCCTCATGTGTAAAAGGTGCTCCGGAGGTGTCCAGACAGGTGTGTATATTTGCCGCTTTTGCTCTTTGAAACAGCTCCAGGAGAAAATCCATCTGCAGAAGCGGTTCCCCTCCGCTGACAGTGATTCCGCCTTCTGTACCCCAATAAGGACGAAAGCGGAGTGCCTTTTGGATCAGTTCTTCCGGAGTCTGTAAAGAAGCGGAAGACGCCTTTTGCGGATCTGTCTGCCAGGTGTCCGGGTTGTGGCAGAAACGGCAGCGCATGGGGCAGCCCTGGAGAAAAATGAGATAGCGGACGCCGGGGCCATCCACAGAAGCAAAGCTTTCTGTGGAATGGACCAGTCCCTGTATGCTGCGTCCGCCTGTAGAATTACATTTTTCCATGGCAGGTTCTGGAAATAACATCCAGCTGCTGCTCCTTTGTAAGATCAATAAACTTTACCGCATACCCGGATACGCGGATCGTAAAGTTGGCATATTCTTCTTTTTCCGGATGTTCCATAGCGTCGATCAGCTTTTCCACGCCGAATACATTGACATTCAGGTGGTGGCCTCCCAGAGTGAAATATCCGTCCAGAATGTGGGTCAGATTTTCTATACGTTCTTCACCTTCATGGCCCAGTGCGTCAGGATGGATGGTCTGGGTGTTGGAAATACCGTCCAGAGCCCATTCATAAGGAAGTTTAGCAACCGAATTAAGAGAGGCAAGAAGTCCATTTTGTTCTGCACCGTAGCTTGGATTTGCTCCCGGAGAGAGCGGTTCTCCTGCCTTTCGCCCGTCCGGAAGAGAGCCGGTTGCTTTGCCGTAAACTACATTGGAAGTGATCGTAAGAATGGAAGTAGTCGGCTCGGCGTCTCGATAGGTATGGTGCTGTTTCAGCTTTTTCATAAATGTATGAAGGAGCCATACCGCAATATCATCTGCCCGGTCATCATCGTTTCCATAGCGGGGGAAGTCACCAATGGTTTCGTAATCTACTACAACTCCATTTTCATCACGAATGGTCTTTACCTTTGCGTATTTGATAGCGCTCAAAGAATCCACCACATGAGAGAATCCGGCAATTCCGGTGGCAAAAGTACGCCGTACATCTGTATCGATAAGAGCCATTAAGGCTGCTTCGTAGTAATATTTGTCGTGCATGTACTGGATCAGGTTGAGGGCATTGACATAGAGTCCGGCAAGCCAGCTCATCATACTGTCAAATTTGTGCATCACTTCATCATAGTCCAGATATTCGGAAGTAACGGGACGGCTTTCCGGCCCTACCTGTTCCTTTGTCTTTTCATCTACTCCGCCGTTAATAGCGTAAAGAAGACATTTTGCAAGGTTTGCCCTTGCTCCGAAAAACTGCATTTCCTTTCCGGTCTGGGTTGCGGAGACACAGCAGCAGATGGAATAATCATCCCCCCATATGGGGCGCATAACGTCGTCATTTTCATACTGGATGGAACTGGTCTCAATGGAAATATAGGATGCATAGTCTTTAAACTGTTTCGGAAGCCGGGAGGAATAAAGCACAGTCAGATTCGGCTCAGGGGACGGCCCCATATTTTCCAAAGTGTGAAGGAACCGGTAGTCGGTCCGTGTTACCATGGAACGCCCGTCCTGTCCCATGCCTGCCACTTCCAGAGTCGCCCACACCGGATCTCCGGAGAAGAGCTGATAGTAGGAGGGGATCCGGGCAAATTTAACCATGCGGAATTTCATGGTTAAATGATCGATCAGTTCCTGCGCTTCTTCTTCTGTAAGGATTCCCGCATCCAGATCACGCTGGATATAGATATCCAGGAAGGTGGAAATACGTCCCACACTCATGGCAGCGCCGTTCTGGGTCTTGATGGCAGCCAGATAACCAAAATACAGCCACTGTACTGCTTCCTTTGCATTTCTTGCAGGCTGGGAAATGTCAAAACCATACAGGGCAGCCATTTCCTTCATCTGCTTCAGGGCGCGGATCTGCTGGGCCAGTTCTTCCCTCTGGCGGATAATATCGTCACGCATGGAACCATAGCCGCAGTGGTCATAGTCCTCCTCCTTCATGGCAATCAGAAAATCAATGCCATAGAGAGCGACACGGCGGTAATCCCCTACGATACGTCCACGGCCGTAAGTGTCCGGAAGTCCGGTGATGATCTTGTTATGGCGGGCTTTCTTGATTTCCGGCGTGTAGGTATCAAATACCCCCTGATTGTGGGTAGTATGATATTCAGTAAAAAATTTGTGAAGTACCGGGCTGGGCGTATAGCCGTTGCAGGTGCAGGCTTCCTCTGCCATGCGGATCCCGCCGAAAGGCATGAAAGCGCGCTTCAGAGGTTTATCTGTCTGCAGTCCGACAACCTGCTCACGGTCCTTTAAAGACTCATTGATATAGCCTGGACCATGGGAAGTAAGAGTAGAAACCACATCGGTATCCATATCCAGGACGCCATTTTTTGCACGCTCTTCTTTCTGGAGTTTCTTAAGTTCTTCCCAGAGAAGCCGGGTAGATTCTGTGGGTCCGGCAAGAAAAGAAGCGTCCCCGTCGTAAGGTTTATAGTTGTTCTGGATAAAGTCACGCACATTGACTTCTTCTTTCCAGAGCCGTCCTTCAAATCCATTCCACTGTTCCATTTGTATCATTGGATATTCCTCCTTTTTTCAGGGCGAAGAAATGACTTCGCAAGATTTCTTGTTTCCGTATCTCCGGCCCGGAAGAGCGCTAAATGTACAAACAAAAACGACCATCCGGGCACATGTGATGCCCAGACGGTCGGCGCTTTCTTCCTATACTTCCTGTGGTCAATTCCACTTCCGTCAGTCGTATAAGTATTTTTACTATAACATTTCTGAAGAGAATGTCAAGAAAATTTTATAATTCTTTCTTTAAAAAATCAGCGAGAACTTTCGCCAGACGTCCATGACTTTCCGCGTCGTAATGCATATAATCTGTCTTGTTCATGGTGACATATGGAGCAGCGTCTAAAAATTTACAGTCAAATTCCTGTGCCACAAGTTCGTATTCATAAGCAAGCTGCTGCGAACGCTCGCTGCAGATTCCGGTATCTCTTCCGGTTGGCGAGGATTCGCATTCCGGACAAATAGGAGCCGGCGCGATCAGAAGAATACGAGGCTCCTTTCGCCAGAAACCGGGCTGCATTGCCTTTTTGACAAGAAGCTTCAGTCCTTCAGCAATATTTTTTGGAGTCAGGGCAAATCGCTGCTTACAGTCATTGGTTCCTAACATAATAATAAGATAATCAATAGGAGACTGAGAAGACAGACAGGGATGCAGATATGTCAGCCCATTTACTCCTTCTATGATCGGGTCATCAAACACAGTGGTACGGGAACACATTCCTTCTTCTATAATCGTCCATTCTTCCCCAAGAAGTGTCTGCAGCTGTCCTGTCCAGCGTATATCTTCCGGAAAACGGGTTGCTGTCTCACCGTTATAACCCCATGTATTGGAGTCTCCATAACAAAGTATTCTTTTTTTCATGATTCAGTCCTCCTGATGTGTATTGCGCTGCCGGCGTAAATCTATTTCACATTATATCTGATTCTGCCATAACTGTCTATTGGGCAGGGAGCAGGAGAAAAGATATACAAAAATTATGTCAAACTTATAGACAAATCTGATTACATATGTTAACATGTATTTAAAGCATTATATCTTTAATTATCTTTTGTGTCTTTCGCAGGAACGGTATGTGTTGTTTCCTGCATCTTATTTTCTAAATGCACATCAGGCTAGATATCTCAATGCTTTTATATTTGCTTATACAGCAAAGAGGTTTCTTTCCTGAATCGTAAAGAAAATAAGATATAGACAGGGAATGGACGGGCAGCAGGGAAAGCGCCTCCTTGCAGAATTAGAAAAAGGAGGTGCCTATGGGGAAGGCGGTAAAAGGAACTGCAAAATTTAAGACACTAAAAGAAGAGCAGGAGCTTGATATCCGGTATGAGAAATACAAAAGTATTATTGCGGAGCTTACAATCATGAGTGATATTTTCATGAGGAATGTATTAAAAAAGCAGGCGTGTACAGAATATCTCCTGCAGGTGATTATGGGTAGAGATGATTTGCAGATAAAAGAGCAAATTTTGCAGAAAGATTACAAGAATCTGCAGGGAAGATCAGCTGTTTTGGACTGCGTTGCCTGTGACAGGGAGAAAAAGAGATATAATGTAGAAATACAGCAGGAGAGCGAAGGGGCGTCTGCCAAACGGGCGAGATACCATAGCGCATTGATGGATATGAATATATTGGAGAGCGGGCAGGGAGTTAATGAATTGCCGGGAAGCTATATTATTTTCATTACAAGGGAGGATGTGCTGGGGTATGGCTTACCTATTTATCACATTGATAGAAGGATTAAAGAAGTAAAGGAAGACTTCCCAGATGAAACTCATATTATATATGTTAATGTCAAACTGGAAAATGAGAAAACAAAGCTTGGACGTTTGATGCATGATCTGCAGTGTAAAAATGCAGATGAGATGTATAGTGAAATATTAGCAGAGCGTGTACGGGAGTTAAAGGAAACACCGGAAGGAGTAGAGGATATGTGCCGTGAAATGGATGAAATTTATCAGGAAGGAATTGAAGTTGGGGAAAAGTGCGGAAAGAAACAGGGCGAGATGAAAGCGAAAAAAGAAACCGCTGTGACATTATCAGAAATGGGGATGACTGTTGAAAAAATCGCTCTGGCTGTAAAAGAAAGTACGGATTTGGTGCAGAAGTGGATTGCCGAAGGGATGGCAGCAGTGAAATAAGCGTGTAAAATATTCAAGCCCCTTCAAAATGGAAGGGGCCTGAACACCTTTTGATTCTTGGAAAAGATCGAACTCTTTCTAATCTCTCTTAAACAAATCTCTTGTATAGACTTTTTCTGCCACATCATCAAGGCAGCAGTCGTATCTGTTGGCAATAATGCAGTCAGACTTTTTCTTAAATTCTTTCAGATTATTTACCACTTTGCTTCCGAAGAAAGTGCTGCCATTTTCAAGAGTCGGCTCGTAGATGATGACGGAAGCTCCTTTTGCCTTAATTCGTTTCATGACACCCTGGATAGAACTCTGTCGGAAATTGTCGGAATTGCTTTTCATAGTCAGTCTGTAAACTCCGATGGTTGCCATCTTTTCGTGGGATGGATTAAATTCTCCGTCTTCATAAGAGTAACATCCGGCCATATGGAGCACCCGGTCAGCGATGAAATCCTTTCTGGTACGGTTGCTTTCTACAATGGCCTCAATGAGATTTTCCGGAACATCTGCAAAATTAGCCAGAAGCTGCTTGGTATCTTTGGGGAGGCAGTAGCCGCCGTATCCAAAAGATGGATTGTTATAATGTGTGCCGATACGCGGATCCAGACAGACGCCGCTGATGATCTCCTGGGTGTTAAGCCCTTTGGATTCTGCATAGGTGTCCAGTTCGTTGAAATAGGAAACACGAAGCGCCAGGTAGGTATTTGCAAACAGCTTTACAGCCTCTGCTTCTGTAAATCCCATGAATAAAGTGTCGATATTTTGTTTGATAGCCCCCTGCTGAAGGAGTGCGGCGAACTGCTGTGCAGCGTGGAGGGTGTTTTCATCACAGCTGACGATAATCCTGCTTGGATAGAGATTGTCATACAGTGCCTTGGATTCCCGGAGAAATTCCGGGCTGAAAATAATGCGGTCTGTATGATATTTTTCACGCACGGATGCAGTATAGCCAACCGGAATAGTGGATTTGATGATCATCGTACAATGATCGTTCACACTCATAACCAGCTCAATAACCGATTCTACGGCAGAAGTGTCAAAGAAATTTTTCTTGCTGTCGTAGTTTGTAGGCGCGGCGATAATGACGTAATCAGCATCTTTGTACGCCTCAGTTCCGTCGGTAGTTGCAGTAAGATTTAATTTCTTTTCCGCCAGGTATTTTTCAATATATTCATCCTGGATAGGGCTGATCTTATGGTTGATTTTTTCAACTTTTTCCGGAACAATATCCACAGCTGTAACATGATGGTACTGGGAAAGGAGAACAGCCAGGGAAAGACCTACATATCCGGTTCCGGCAACAGCGATCCGATAAGTGCGTTCTACCGGAAGGGAGGAGGACGGCTCGGAAGCAACAAACAGATCTGTTACTTCAAAATCCAGTACTTCTCCCAGTTTTTCTATTTGTTCGATAGAAGGAATATAGTCCTGCTGTTCCAGGCGGCTTAGCATTCCCCGGTTGATCCCGGTGAGATCAGCAAGCTGCTGCTGTGTGATTTTCTTTTCTTTTCTCTTACCAGTAACAGTAGAAGCCAGAAGGCTTTGAGATAATTTTTTCATAAGTGATAACTCCTTTGTTATTTTAAATGACAATATTGATGCTTGAATATTTGTAATGATGAGAATATGATTTTATAATAACTGTAAAAATGTTATCACAGGTGAAAATAAAGGTCAATATAATATGATAAAATAGTGAAAATGTTGTTTTGAACGACGAAAAAGAACAGAACTATGATGTTTTAAATGACAAAAATGGATAAAACGGGAATAGAAAAAAGAGACAGTAGGATTTCTGCCTCTTTTTGTGTGAGATTATTTTACATTTTGCCAGTCGGTTCCCGAGCGCTGAGACTACTGTGCGTCGGTTTCTACCAGCTGTATTTGTTTCTCCAGGTTTTTCTGTCCGTTCTCTGAAAGACCTGCCAGAAGTTTCTCCATGTTCTCGCGGATCAGTGCCGGATTGTAGGGAATGTCCAGAGCGAAATCACTGTAAGCCCGGATTTTCTGAAAATAGAAGGATGCGTCCTTTTCCTCGCCTCCCGCACGGCACATTTGATACATCGTTACACAGTCGGTTTCGTCTACATTTGTACATTCTTTGCAGATCCATTTTCCCAGATAATAATATGCCCCGTCAGCTTCGTAAATAAATCCTGGCAGAGTCAGTAACTTTTCCAGCATTTTTGTTTACCTCCTTTGTCCATCTGATGAAAGTATACCATGGAACGGAGGAGAAAGACATGGAAACTTGTTATTTTTGTTTGTTCCCTATATAATAAGAACAAAACGAAGATTGAGCGGGCAGCTTTCGTATGCCCTGAAAAGAAAAGGGAGAAAAAGCAATGGAACTGACACATTTTGAGGAGAACGGCCGTGCAGTGATGGTGGATGTCAGCGGCAAGGAGGAAACGGAAAGAGAAGCAGAAGCGGTAGGAAAAATCCTTGTGAGCAGAGAGGTATTTGACGCAGTCAAGAGAGGAACTGTGGGGAAGGGAGACGTTCTCGGGGTTGCCCAGACAGCGGGGATCATGGCGGCAAAACGGACGTTTGAGCTGATTCCCATGTGTCATATCCTTCCCATCACCGGATGTAAGATCACGTTTGAAATGCAGCCGGAAGAATGTGCGATCTACTGTTATTGTAAAGTGAAAATACACGGCAAAACAGGGGTGGAAATGGAAGCGCTTACCGGTGTGAGTACTGCGCTGCTGACGATATACGATATGTGCAAAGCACTGGATAAGTCTATGGAGATATCAGGTATTTATCTGCTTCATAAGACCGGAGGAAAAAGCGGAGATTTTCGAAATGAAAAGAAAGAAATCCGTATAGGCGGCGAAGGAAGAACGCAAAGGCAGGAGCCGGGAGATGGAAAGGAACTGCAAATATGGTAATGGAAAAGGGAAAAGAAACAAGCGTCAGATCGGAGAATGGGAAGCGGGCAGCAGTCATTACGTTAAGCGATAAAGGGTATGCAGGGGAGCGGGAAGATAAAAGCGGTCCTCTTGTGAAGACAATGTTGGAAGCGGCCGGATATAAAGTAGGAGATGTGATCCTTTTGCCGGATGAGCAAAATCAGATAGAAAGGGAACTGATCTGGCTTTGTGATGAAGAAAAGGTAGAGCTGATCCTGACTACCGGCGGAACCGGATTTTCTCCAAGAGACTGTACGCCGGAGGCAACTCTTGCGGTGGCGGACAGAAATGCGCCGGGCATTGCGGAGGCTATGAGGTGGATGTCTTTTCAGATCACGCCAAAGGCCATGCTCGGACGAGGTGTGTCTGTTATCCGGGGGAAGACATTGATTGTCAATCTTCCGGGCAGCCCCAAGGCTGTCCGGGAAAATCTGGAAGGCGTGCTGCCTTATCTTGAGCATGGACTGGATATTTTGTCAGGAAGAGCCGGAGAATGCGGAAATGGAGGAGAAAAATGAAACTGATTCGTACAGAGGATGCGGTGGGGAGTGTGCTGTGCCATGACATCACTCAGATCATTCCGGGAAAAGTAAAAGATGCAGTGTTCCGGAAAGGGCATATTGTGACGGAAGAGGATATACCTGTGCTCCTGTCTGTGGGAAAAGAAAACCTGTATGTATGGGAGAAGCAGGAGGGAATGCTCCATGAAAATGAGGCGGCGGAAATTTTAAGAGAAGTCTGTCAGGGGGAATGGATGGAACGTTCTGAAGTCAAAGAAGGGAAAATTGAGCTGACAGCCCTTGCAGATGGTGTACTGAAAGTGGACACCAGGAAACTGGATCAGATGAATGGGCTTGGACAGATCGTCATTGCTTCCAGACATGGAAATTTTCCTGTGAAAAAAGGAGATAAGATTGCAGGCATGCGGGTTGTTCCCCTGGTGATCGAGGAGGAAAAAATGGAAAGGATCCGCCAGATCGGCGGAGAGGCTCCTGTTTTTCAGATTCTTCCTTTCCGGAAATGGAAAGCAGGAATTGTAACGACTGGAAATGAGGTTTACCGCGGACGGATTGAAGATAAATTTACACCTGTTGTCAGACAGAAATTGGAGGAATACGGTGTGGAAGTAATGGGAAATACTGTCTGCAGTGACGATGCCGATATGACTGCCAGGGCGGCGCAGGAGTGGATGGAAAAAGGGGCGGATCTGATCGTGTGTACAGGAGGGATGAGCGTGGATCCGGATGACCGGACCCCGCTGGCTATTAAAAAGACAGCAGATGAAGTCATAACTTATGGTGCCCCTGTTCTTCCGGGAGCCATGTTTATGCTGGCTTACTGCCGCAGAGAAGGACAGGAGGATATTCCTATTATGGGACTCCCCGGATGTGTGATGTATGCAAAACGGACGATTTTTGATCTTGTCCTTCCAAGGATTGTGGCAGGTGAAAAATTATCAGAAGATGATTTTACAAAGATGGGAGAGGGCGGTCTTTGCCTTTCCTGTCCGGTATGCACCTTCCCAAACTGCGGGTTCGGGAAATAAATTTTATTCTGTTTGATCATGTATGAAACAAAGGAGCCGGAATGGATTTTTACAGAGAATTGCAGCTGAATTTGGAAAACGGAATACAGGGAATGGAAACAGCGCTGATTCTGACCGGAAAAATGGCAGGCGAGAAGATGCTGGTGAGAGATGGAGAAACTTTATCTTTCCCGGAGGAAGTGCGTGTTTTCCGTGAACGGGTCAGCTGTTCGCCTAAAATGATCATTTGCGGAGGCGGTCACGTTTCCATGCCTGTTATTGCCATTGGGAAAATGGTGGGGTTCCAGGTTACGGTTCTGGAGGACCGGCCCAAATTTGCAGACTGTGCCAGAAAGGAAGGGGCGGACCGGGTAATCTGCGCCCCTTATGAGAAAGCGCTGGCAGAGGAAAAGCTGGATGAAGATACTTATGTGGTGATCGTGACAAGGGGGCATCGTTATGACTCGGCATGCCTGTATTCTGTTCTTGACCGGAAAGAAGAGTGCGCCTATGTAGGCATGATGGGCAGCAGAAGGAGAACGGCCATTGTCAAGGAACAGATGATTCAGCTGGGAATTTCGCAGGAAAAAGTTGGCAAGGTATGTACGCCCATCGGCCTTGCCATTGGCGCAGAAACTCCCGAAGAGATCGCAGTATCTATTTTGGGAGAGATCATAGAAGTAAAAAATAAAAAGCAGGCAAAAGGAGGCTATCCGGAAGAACTTTTAGATGGCATCCTGGAAACGAGGGAAAACGGAGAGGAAGCTGTGCTGGCGACTATTGTTTCCAGAAAGGGATCAGCTCCAAGGAGCGTGGGTACGAAAATGCTCATTTTAAAGGATGGCAGGCAGATAGGAACTATTGGCGGAGGATGTGCGGAGAGCGAGATCCTGCAGAAAAGCAGACAGATGCTCTCGGATGAAAAGGACGGAGCCTTTCGTCTTGTTCAGGTAGATATGACAGCAGATCAGGCAGAGGAAGAGGGGATGGTCTGCGGAGGAACCATAGAAGTCGCATTGGAAAAAATATAAAATCTTGAATTAAAAAGACAGATGGGATACTATAATAAAAGACCCACTGGGATAGAAAATGCCTAAAAAGGAGCGGATGAAAATGAAAATAGCAGTAACCTACGAAAACGGAGAAGTATTTCAGCATTTTGGACATACGGAACAGTTCAAAGTCTATGAAGTAAACGACGGAAAGGTGACAGAGAGTCATATCGTGGATACAAACGGGCAAGGACATGGTGCTCTTGCAGGCTTTCTTCAAATGGAGAAAGTAGATGTTTTGATATGCGGCGGAATCGGCGGCGGAGCAAGGACAGCTCTTGCGGAAGCAGGCATTGAGCTTTTGCCGGGAGCTTCCGGCAATGCAGATGAACAGGTGGAAGCTTATCTTGCAGGTGCACTGAATTATGATCCGGATACGCTGTGCAGCCATCATCATGAAGAAGAAGGCCATGACTGTGGCGGGGCACATGAAGGATGCGGACATCACTGCGGCGAATAGAAGAAAAGCGGTGAATGGCAGAAAAACAATGCAAAGAGAAGAAAAAAAGATCGTGGAAAAGTGGGAAAAGGGCAGATTATGCCCTTTTCCTGGCATTTTGGAAGCGTTGGGAGTCTGTCCTGATGATGCAGAGAGGATCAGTGTAGCAGGCGCGGGAGGAAAGACCTCTCTTATAAAATCTCTTGTGGAGGAATATAGATCCCGGAATCTTCCGGCAGCGGTGACGACAACTACTCACATGTATGCAGAGGAGAAGCCTTATTTTTTACTGGAACCTTCAGAAGAAAAGATGGTACAGATTTTGGACCGGGAAGGGAAAATTTTTCTGGGTAAGAAGGCGGAGGCAGGGAAAATGCAGATGCCGGATGAAGTTTGGATGGAAAAATTGCTGCAGCTTAACTGTCCGGTTTTGATAGAGGCGGATGGAGCGCGGCGTATGCCGATCAAGGTGCCGGGAGAAAAGGAACCGGTCTTTCGGAAAGAGACAGGACGCATTTTGTATGTGTATGGTATGGATGCAATCGGAAGACCCCTTGAAGAGGTTTGTTTTCGGGCGGAAGAGGCAGCTCGGATTTTGGAAAAAGAGATGACGGAGCCGGTTCTTCCACGGGATATTGCCAGACTTGCCATGCACCAGAGAGGCAGGGCAAAAGGAGTGAATAAGGCGGTGAAATACGCCCTTATTTTAAATAAAACAGATTTGCCAGGAAAAAAGGAAGCGGCCCGGGAGATCTGCGAGATTCTTCAGGAATGCGGATACGAGAATCCTATCCTGTGTCTGGGGAATCTGGACCGTCGGTATACACAGGAGTTGCCATCTGAGGGAAGAGGAGAGCATAGAAAGAGATGAAAATATTAATAAGAGGAGCCGGTGATCTGGCGACAGGAATTGCTGCCCGGCTTTACCACAGCGGACATAATATTCTTATGACAGAAAGAGAAGCCCCTTTAACTGTAAGAAGAACGGTGGCTTTTTCCAGAGCGGTGTACGAAGGAAGCGCCAAAGTAGAGGATATGGAAGCGCGCCTGGTCCATTCTCTGGATGAGGCATATGCAGTGATGGGGGATGGAAATATTGCGCTGATCGTAGATGAGGCAGCAGAAATCCGAAAGGAATTTTGTCCCGATGTGGTAGTAGATGCTATCCTGGCAAAGAAGAATTTAGGGACGAAAATAACGGACGCACCGCTGGTGGTCGGCGTCGGCCCGGGATTTTATGCAGGACAGGACTGCCACTGTGTGGTGGAAACGAAACGGGGACATACCCTTGGACAGGTAATTTATGATGGAGCGGCGCTTCCCAATACCGGTGTGCCGGGTGAAGTGGGAGGCTACACGACGGAAAGGCTTTTGAAAGCTTCCGGTGACGGAGTGATGGAGCCTTTGATTTCCATTGGCGATATGGTGGAAAAAGGGCAGATTGCAGCCTATACAGGAGGGGAGCCGGTGTATGCCGCAATGTCCGGAATGATGCGGGGAATGCTGCAGAAAGGCGTTTCAGTGGTAAAAGGAATGAAGATCGGGGATATTGACGCACGGTGTGAAAAGGAACATTGCTGGACGATTTCAGACAAGGCAAGAGCCATCGGAGGCGGCGTTTTGGAAGCGGTGCAGTGTTATGAGACGGCAAAAGGCAGATTTGCCATAGTTATGCTTGCGGCGGGTACAGGAAGCAGGTATGGAAAAGATAAGCTTTCGGAAGTGCTGGCAGGAAAGCCTCTTTATCAGCATTCCATGGAAAGACTGGAAGCGTTTTGCGGAAGAGAGCGTTTTGTCGTGACGGGAAACGCTGTGATCCTTGAAGAAGCAAAAAAGCGGGGCATCAGCGGAATCGTAAATCGGGAGCCTCACCTTGGTATTTCCCATTCTCTGCAGCTTGGATTACAGGCTGTTTTAAGAGAGAAACCAGAGGTAGAGGGTGTTTTGTTTGGAGTGTGTGATCAGCCGGGACTTAAGGTCTCCACGATTCAGAAAATCTGGAATACGGCGGCAGTACGGCCGGGAAAGATCATCTGCGCCGGCAAAGACGGACAGCCGGGAAATCCGGTGCTGTGGCCAAAGAAATATTTCAGGGAATTGCTGGAATTAAAAGGCGACACAGGAGGCCGGGCTGTCATGAGAAAATACCCGGAGCAGGTCTATGTTGTAGAGGCGGATGAGAGGGAGCTGAAAGACATTGACCGGAAAGAGGATATGGGAAGCTTCTGATGCAAATTTTTTTGCGGAAAGCGAATTGTTTTTAAAAATAATTTGATGTATACTGTATTTGAGAGTTTGAGAAAAGATAAATATTTACAAAAAGATTAATATTTGCAAAAAGATTAATATTTGCAAAAAGCAGGGAGGAAAGAGAATGAAAAGGAAAATCGTAAGTCTTTTGCTGGTATCAGCCATGACGGCAGTTCTGGCAGCAGGATGCGGAAGCAGTGAGGAGAATGCAGATGCATCTGACAGCAGTCAGTCAGAAACTGAGGCTGATACTCAGGAAGAAGGTCAGGAAGAAAGCGGAGAAGATGAAAAGACGGAAATACTCGTTGCGGCATCAGCCAGCCTGGAATATGCATATGAGGACGAACTGATTCCTATGTTTGAGGAACAAAATCCGGATATTACAGTGAGCGGAACCTATGACAGCTCCGGAAAACTTCAGACTCAGATTGAAGAAGGAATGGAAGCGGATGTCTTTATGTCGGCGGCTACAAAACAGATGGACGCCCTGACGGAAGAAGGAATGATCGAAGAAGATTCTGTGACAGATCTACTGGAAAATAAAATTGTACTGATCACATCTGCTGATTCACAGTTGGAATTATCTTCTTTTGAAGATATTACAAAGGCGGATACCATTGTCATCGGAGACCCTGCCAGTGTACCGGTTGGACAGTATTCAGAGGAAGCTCTGACAAATCTGGGACTGTGGGATCAGGTACTGGCAAAAGCCAGCCTTGGAACGAATGTGACGGAAGTACTGAACTGGGTTGCAGAGGGAAGCGCTCAGGCCGGCATTGTATATGCAACAGATGCAGCTACTACAGATAAAGTAAAAGTTGTGGCAGAAGCTCCGGAGGACAGTCTGGCAGAACCGGCTATTTATCCGGTAGGAATTGTTTCCGCGTCCGAAAATAAAGAGGCGGCAGAGAAATTTGTGAAATTTTTGAAAAGCGATGAGGCAATCCAGATATTTGAAGATTACGGATTTATAAAGAGGTAGGATATGGACTGGTCACCAATTCTGATTTCTGCAAAAACGGCGTCTCTTGCCATTGTGATCACATTTTTTGCCGGGATTTTGGCGGCGTTTCTCGTGGTGAGGATCCGTCATGAAAAATGGAAAATGATATGGGACGGAATTTTGACCCTGCCTCTGGTCCTGCCGCCGACGGTAGCCGGTTTTTTCCTGCTTTATCTCTTCGGAGTGAAACGGCCTATTGGCCGTTTCTTTCTGGAGTTTTTCGGGGTGAAAATCGCCTTTTCGTGGGGAGCGACAGTCCTGGCGGCGGTAGTGATTTCTTTTCCTTTGATGTATCGTTCTGCCAGAGGGGCCTTTGAGCAGGTCAATGGCGATCTCATTGATGCTGGGCGGACGCTTGGAATGTCGGAATGGAAGATTTTCTGGAAAATCCTGTTTCCCAATGCACTGTCCGGAATTTTATCAGGGGGGATCCTGGCGTTTGCAAGAGGGCTGGGAGAATTTGGTGCCACGGCAATGATCGCGGGAAATATTGCGGGAAAGACAAGGACCCTGCCGCTGGCTGTGTATTCTGATGTGGCAGCCGGAAACATGGAGGGAGCGTATCAGTATGTAATTGTGCTGGTGGTGATCTCCTTTCTGGTTGTGACAGGGATGAACTATGTAACATACATTTTCCAGAAATTTAACCGGAGGTAGCGGCTGAAGATGAAACAGCTGGAGATCAATTTTCAAAAACAACTGAAACATTACATGCTGGACATGAAAGTTTCCATGAATGGCGGATGTCTCGGGATCCTGGGGGCGTCCGGCTGCGGGAAAAGTATGACTTTGAAGGCGGTAGCCGGGATCGTGCGTCCGGATCACGGAAGAATTGCCACGGAAAAAACAGTGTTTTACGACAGTGAGAAAAAGATCGATCTATCTCCACAGAAACGGAAGGTAGGCTATCTGTTTCAAAATTATGCATTATTTCCCAATATGACAGTAGAAGAAAATATTATGGCCGGCATACAGGGGAAAAAGGCGGAAAAAGAGCAGAAAGCCGCCGGGTTGATGGAACAGTTCCAGCTTGGCGGATTGGAGAAACAATATCCGACTCGGCTTTCAGGAGGACAGCAGCAGAGGACGGCTTTGGCAAGAATACTGGCCAGCGAACCGGATATTCTGCTTTTGGATGAGCCGTTTTCCGCTATGGACAGCTATTTAAAGGAAGAACTTCAGCTGGAAATGCAAAGGCGGATTCGGAATTTTGCAGGATGCACCATTTTAGTGAGCCATGACAGAGATGAAATTTATCGGCTGTGTACGGATACGATGATTATGGAAAAAGGGAAAAATGTGATCACTGACAATACAAAAGCACTGTTTGAAAATCCCAGGAAAGTAGCGGCTGCCAGATTGACCGGATGCAAAAATATCTCACAGATAGAAAAAAGAGGACAGTTTCAGGTCTATGCAAAAGACTGGGGGATTTCTCTTTGGACGGCAGAACCTGTTTCGGAAAAAACAGCGTATATCGGAGTACGGGCCCATGATATCCTGCCGGCAGCAGGCAAGTCGAGGGAAGGCGGAGCAGAAGGGGAAAACCAAGTCAACCGTTTTCCTGTACTGCCGGTGGAGCAGTCCGAGACGCCCTTTGAACAGACGATTATTTTTAAGGCGGATCAACAGGCGGAGAAAGGCTTGTGGATGAAAAGTGAGCGGGGCGGCTGCCGGATTCCGGAGGCTGTGACAATTGCTCCGGAGAGACTTCTTCTCCTGGAAGAAAATTAAAAAGGTGAAAAGAATGGATAAAAAAGAAGAAAGCCGGAAATTCAGGCCTGTGGTTAAATTGCAGGTCTGCACAGATGAACCTGTGTTTGGACCGGGACTGATAAAACTTTTAGAACACCTGGAAGAAAGCGGTTCTATGAAAGAAGCCTGTCAGAAAATGGAAATGTCTTACAGCAAAGGCTGGAAAATCATAAACCGAGCAGAAAGAGAGCTTGGGACCCCGCTGCTGATCCGCCATCAGGGAGGCAGAAGCGGAGGAAAATGCGAGATAACCGCAGAAGGAAAAACGCTGATGGAGAAGTATCGGGCGATGGAGGCGGAAGTGAAAATGTGCGCCCGTGCTTCGTTTGAACGGTGGTTTGGTGAATTGGTGACGTAACACTTTTAAACTTTACTACGTGTCAAATTGGGGTAAGCGGTGGGCAAAACTGTGAAACATGGTGTGTAATTTTGAAAATATTCCTTCGCAGCAGTTGCAAAATCCAGATGTCAGGGATATAATAAACCCAGTACAAAATTATAGTGATACGGGGAGCTGGCTGAAGTCGGCTGAGAGGAGACTGGTTTGTTTCGACCCATAACCTGATTTGGATAATGCCAACGTAGGGATGAATATTGAGTAATTGATAGAGTTCCGTCGGTGGAACTCTATTTTTTTCCGTGAAACATTCTGAAAAAATTCTTTTATTTTCTCGTATTCCCGTAGCGTCGGTGTACAAGGGGCAACATGGTCGGTGAAGGGGAGATTTTAGCCCCTTGTACACCGACGCTAAAGAAGAACTATAAAAAGAGTACCTGGCAGCGCTTTTGCGTGTAAGCAGGCGAAATGAAGTGAAAACGCAGAAGAAGCAGCCAAATAGGAAGGAGACGTTTTTTGTGAAGCAGAAGAATGCGACGAGAAAGCTGGTGCTGGCTGGTGTGCTGACAGCATTGGCTGTAGTTGGGAGTATGATCAGTTTCCCGGTGGCGGGAAGCAAATGTGCGCCGGTACAGCACATGGTAAATATCCTGGCAGCGGTAACCCTTGGACCGGGCTGGGGAGTGGGAATTGCATTTTGTGCAAGTCTGCTCAGAAATGTGATGGGAATCGGGAGTATTCTTGCGTTCCCGGGCAGTATGGCAGGTGCCCTGTGCTGTGGAATCGTGTATATGGTGTGCCGAAGACTTGGCGTAACCTGCTTTGCCGAAGTATTTGGGACAGGCATCCTGGGGGCTTTGGCAGCGTACCCGGCAGCAAAATTCTTGATGGGGATGGAACCGGCCGGATTGTTTGTCTATATCGTGCCGTTTTTGATTTCTACGGTAGTAGGCAGTATTCTTGCCTTTTTGCTGATTACGATTCTGGAAAAAGGCGGCGCAATGAAACTGCTGAAGGTGGCAGGATAGAACTGCTGAAATGAAAAAAGCCGGAACAATCTGGAGGACCGGCAGATCAGAGCACACAGAAAGATAAGGAGGAAACTACGGATGGAAAATTACACAACACAAATGGATGCAGCCCGGAAAGGGATTGTAACACCGCAGATGGAAATCGTGGCAAAAAAGGAAAATATGCCGGTAGAAAAATTAATGCAGCTTGTAGCAGAAGGAAAGGTGGCAATCTGTGCAAATAAAAAGCACACATGCCTTAACCCGGAAGGAATCGGAAGCATGCTGCGCACGAAGATCAATGTCAATCTGGGAGTATCCAGAGACTGCAAAGACTATGATATTGAGATGGAAAAGGTGATGAGCGCTGTAAACCTTGGCGCAGAGGCGATCATGGATCTGTCCAGCCATGGAAATACTCAGCCCTTCCGTCAGAAACTGACAAGGGAGTGTCCGGTTATGATCGGAACGGTTCCTGTTTATGACAGTGTTATTCATTATCAGAGAGATCTGGCAACTTTGTCGGCAAAAGACTTTATTGATGTGATCAGACTCCATGCAGAGGACGGCGTGGATTTTGTTACGCTGCACTGCGGAATTACACGAAAAACAATTGAGCAGATTAAGAAACATAAAAGAAAAATGAATATTGTAAGCCGGGGAGGAAGCCTGGTCTTTGCCTGGATGAGCATGACGGGAGAAGAAAATCCGTTTTATGAATACTATGATGAAATTTTAGACATCTGTGAAAAATATGATGTGACAATTTCACTTGGGGATGCATGCCGTCCCGGATGTCTGGCGGATGCAACAGATGTGTGCCAGATTGAAGAGCTGGTGCGCCTTGGCGAGCTGACAAAAAGAGCGTGGGATCACAATGTACAGGTTATGGTAGAAGGACCGGGACATGTGCCGCTTGACCAGGTGGCTGCAAATATGGAAGTGCAGAAAAGCATCTGCATGGGCGCGCCATTTTATGTACTGGGACCTTTGGTGACAGATATTGCGCCGGGATATGACCATATCACAGCGGCTATAGGAGGAGCAGTGGCAGCCATGAGCGGCGCAGCGTTTCTGTGCTATGTAACCCCGGCAGAACACCTGGCGCTTCCTAATGTAGAAGATGTAAAGCAGGGAATCATTGCTTCTAAAATTGCAGCCCATGCCGCGGATATAGCAAAAGGCGTACCGGGAGCACGAGATATCGATGACCGTATGGCGGATGCCAGGAGAAAACTGGACTGGGATGCGCAGTTTGCGTGCGCGCTGGATCCGGAAACTGCCAAAGCGATCCGTGACAGCAGAAGTCCGGAAGACGATCACAGCGACACTTGCAGTATGTGCGGAAAATTCTGTGCAGTGCGCAGTATGAATAAAGCCCTTGCCGGGGAATATATTGACATTCTTTAATATGGATTTCATTTGGGACGGGAGTATAAAAACCCCGTCCCGATTTAAATTTATGTATTCTTTTTTGTTTATTACTTTCTATCCTTCTTCGGCGACAAGATCATTTAAATCCCCAAATTCATACCCCATTTTCTCCCAGCGTGTTAATAATTCGTCGAGAATGCCGGCGTTTGTAGAAGAAGTGCTGTGGAGAAGAACAATAGCTCCCGGATGGATGCGGGGAAGCAGTTTGTCAAAGGCTTCCTCGCGGGAAGGCTGGTCCTCTTCGTACCAATCTACATAAGCCAGGCTCCAGAAAAAGGTGTGATAGCCAAGTTCCTGGGCCATTTTTAAATTTTCCTGGCTGTATTTGCCCTGCGGCGGCCGGTAAAACTTTGTCATTTCTTTCCCTGTTATCTCTTGATAAAGCAGCTCCACCTTGCCAAGTTCGGTTTCAAAACTTTCCTTTGTAGAAATCTGCGACATATCGGGGTGGCTGTAGGTGTGGTTGCCGACGGTATGCCCTTCTTTTACCATCCTTTTGATAAGATCAGGATTATCTTCTATGAAATTACCGACAACGAAAAATGTGGCAGGGGCGTGATGTTTTTTCAAAGCATCCAGTAAAGCGCCGGTATTTCCATTTTCATATCCTGCATCAAAAGTAAGATAGATGATCTGTTTACCTGTATCACCTGTATAGTAGGCGTTCAGTTCTTTTAGATCTTCGGCTTTGGCGTTTCCGATCGGCGCTTCGCCTTCCTCCTGAAAACTAAGTCCCCAGTTTCCTTCCGATGATGTTTCGGCGGCAGCGGGAAAAACCTGCTCCACGATAAAGCCGGTCAGATGACCGAAAAAAAATGCGCCTGCAAATAAAAGGGGAAGAAGAATAGGGCGAAATGGACGGAAAGATTTGAAACGTGTCAGCATAAATTCCTCGTAAATGGCCTGTTTTATGTATTATATGTCAGCGGCCGGTAAACTAGACTACGGCGAATAAAAAGTTAAAAATTTGCGAACAATATTGACACTATGTCAGAATGGAGTTATAGTATATGTACTGACATGGTGTCAGAATAAAAAATCAAAGGAGGACCTGCAAATGCTGGGAAATTTTTCGTATTGTAACCCGACAAAACTTTATTTTGGAGAGGATTCGCTGGATAATCTGAACATAGAACTGCCAAAGTATGGGAAAAATGTTATACTGATCTATGGTGGCGGGTCTATTAAGAAAAACGGGATTTATGATGAAGTTGTAGAAATTTTGAAAAAGAATGGAAAAAATGTAGCGGAAATCTCAGGTGTTATGCCCAACCCGACAGTGGATAAACTCTATGAAGGCATTGAAACTGCAAGAAACCATAATGCAGATTTTCTGCTGGCAGTTGGCGGGGGATCCGTCTGCGACTATGCGAAAGCAGTTTCTGTTTCTGTTAATTGTAAAGAAGATCCCTGGGAGAAATATTATATACGTTTTGAAGAACCGGACTGCGAGACTCTTCCGGTGGGATGTGTGCTGACTATGGTAGGAACCGGATCGGAAATGAATGCCGGGTCTGTAATCACAAATCATAAGACAAAGCAGAAGATCGGCCATGTTTTTGCGGATGAGAACATTATGCCTAAATTTGCAGTTCTGAATCCTAAATATACACTGACCCTTCCTCATTACCAGATGGTATCCGGTATTTACGATATTTTTAATCATATCTGTGAGCAGTATTTTTCCGGAGAAGACGATAACACAAGCGATTATATCAGTGAAGGTCTGATGCGTTCTGTTATTTACTCCAGTCGGATCGCCAATAAAGACCCACAGAATTATGAAGCGCGGAGCAACATTATGTGGACGGCAACATGGGCGTTGAATACGTTGGTTTCCAGGGGGAAATCTACAGACTGGATGGTCCACATGCTCGGTCAGTCTGTAGGAGCTTACACAGATGCGACTCACGGCATGACATTGGCTGCTGTTTCGCTTCCTTATTATCGTCATATTCTGCCGTATGGGCTGCAGAAGTTCAAACGGTTTGCCGTCAATGTATGGGATGTTGATCCGTCAGGCAAGACAGATGAACAGGTGGCAGAAGAAGGTCTGCAGGCAATGGAGAACTGGATGAATGAGCTGGGACTTGTAATGAACATTTCACAGCTGGGAGCGACAGAGGACATGATAGAAGGTATCGCAGACGGCACTCTTATCATGCCGGGCGGATACAAAGTTCTGGAACATGATGAAATTGTGGGAATTTTAAAGGAGAGTTTAAGATGAGTAAAACATTAATTGCATATTTTTCAGCAAGCGGCGTAACTGCCCGCGCGGCAAAACAAATGGCAGATGTTGTCCATGCGGATTTGTATGAGATTCGCCCTGAGCAGCCTTATACGTCAGCTGATCTGGACTGGATGGATAAAAACAGCCGCAGTACGATTGAAATGAATGATCCGGCCTGTCGTCCGGCCATTGCAGAACCGGTACAGAATATGGAACAGTATGATACGGTTCTGGTGGGATTTCCTATCTGGTGGTATGTCGAGCCTCGTATTGTGGATACATTTCTGGAAAGCTATGATTTTTCCGGAAAAACAGTGATTCCTTTTGCCACTTCCGGCGGAAGCGGAATAAGAAAGGCAGAAAAAAGTTTGCGGGATCATTGCCCGTCGGCTTCCTGGGAAAAAGGAGAACTTGTGAACGGTTCTAAAGCGGCAGCCTGGGCGAAACGTGTCCTGAACAGTTAGAAAGGTAGGAATAATAGTTATGCCAAAAGGGTCGGAAGAATTGACGAATGCAAGAAAAGAAGAAATCATTAATGCCTGCGCTTCGCTTTATGAAACGATGGGCTTTAAAGATATAACAATTCGGGATATTGGAGCAAAGACTTCTTTTACCCGAACGTCTATTTACAATTATTTTCAGACGAAAGAGGAAATTTTCCTGGCTCTTTTGGGGCGGGAGCATGAAGCATGGGCGGCAGATCTAAGGGGCATTCTCGACAGGTATGGCTGCCTGTCTGCCGCAGAGTTTGCAGGTGAACTTGCTCATACGCTGGAGAGGCGGGGATGTATGCTGAAACTGATGTCTATGAATCTTTATGACATGGAAGGAAACAGCCGGATTGAGAATCTTGTAGCATTCAAAAAGATATATTCCAATGCGATGCAGACCGTGATCTGTTGCCTGGAAAAGTTTTTCCCGCGTATGACTGCTGTTGACATCCAGGAATTTCTTTATGCGTTTTTTCCGTTTATGTTCGGCGTATATCCCTATACGACAGCCACAGACAAACAGAAAAAGGCTATGGAGCTTGCCCATGTAGACTATGTGCACTATTCTATCTACGAAATTACGGAATCCTTTGTCACGAAACTTTTGCAGAATTTTCAGTAGCGTTGGTGTACACCGACGCTAATCGCAGACAAGTGATTTTGAAAAACAGAAGGAGGCACATTTTATGAAAATTGTTGTACTGGAAGGGAGCCCGAATAAACATGGATCATCCAATCTTCTGGCGGATCAGTTTATCAGGGGAGCGGAAGAAGCAGGCCATACTGTAGAAATTATTGATGCGGCTCATGCGGATCTTCATCCGTGTACAGGTTGTATATACTGTGGTTATGAGGGACCCTGTGTGCAGAAAGATGATATGGAACAGTTCAGAAAACAGATATTGAATGCAGATATGATGGTGTTTGTAACGCCTCTGTATTATTATGGCATGTCTGCCCAGTTGAAGATTCTGGTTGACCGGTTCTGCGCTATTAACAGCAGTATTAACCGAAAACATATGAAATCAGCGCTTCTTGCGGCAGCGTGGAATGCGGATGACTGGACATTTGAGTCTCTGGAAAGCCATTACAGAACCCTGGTCCGCTATCTGAACCTTGATGATCAGGGAGTGGTGCTGGGCTATGGGTGCGGAACAGTGTCTATGACGAAACACAGTCCATATCCGGATAAAGCCTATGAGCTTGGACGATCTGTTTAATTAACAGCAGATTTTGAAAAGAAAAGGGGAGATCAGAATGGAATATGCAAAACTTGGGAACACGGATATAGAAGTATCAAAACTCTGTGTAGGCTGTATGAGTTTCGGAAAGGCCGGGACTATGCATGACTGGACAGTGGACGAGGCGGAAACAGAGAAAATCGTAAAGCATGCACTGGATCTGGGGATCAATTTCTTTGATACCGCAAACGGATATTCAGAAGGAACCAGCGAGGAATATCTTGGCAGGGCGCTTAAGAAAAATGTTTCAAGAGATAAAGTAGTGATCGCTTCTAAAGTTTATTTTAATCCCGGAAGACTGTCTTCAGAGGCAATCCATCGTGAGATAGAAGGAAGCCTGAAACGGCTTGGTACAGAGTATCTTGACCTGTACATCATTCACAGATTTGATTACGAGACGCCGATCGAGGAAACAATGGAGGCGCTGAATGATCTGGTCGTATCCGGAAAAGTCCGCGCTATCGGCGCTTCAGCTATGTACGGATACCAGTTTTATAATATGCAGCTGGCAGCCAGAGATCATGGCTGGGCACAGTTTTCAGCAATGGAAAATCATTACAATCTTCTTTACAGAGAGGATGAAAGAGAACTTATTCCTATCTGCCGGCAGATGAACGTATCTCTTATGCCGTACAGTCCGTTGGCAGCCGGACATCTGACCCGTCCGGAATGGAATACAGACACCCTTCGAAGTAAAACAGACAGGGTGGCAATGGGAAAATATGACAGAAGCCAGGAGCAGGATATGGAAATTGTCCGAAGAGTTCACACTTTGGCAGAAAAATATGGCATGAAAATGCAGCAGATCGCTCTGGCATGGGAATGGGCGAAAGGTGTGACATCGCCAATCATCGGAGCGACAAAAGTAGCTCATTTTGACGATGCAGCCGGAGCATTTTCCGTAAAACTTACGAATGAAGACATTGCTTTTCTGGAAGAACCATATGAACCTCACAGGATTGTAGGAGCAATCGATCAAAATCCGCCGGAAGGCGTCAAGCTGCTGGATGAGAAGAAATAAGATTTAATGGTACATTTTGACGGTATGGGAATTTTTGATTTAGATGTAAAATTTATCAAAAAGCAGTATCAATTCAATGATAAAAAGAGTATAATAAAAACCAACAACCGAATAAAGTGTCTTCGGGGCAGGGTGAAATTCCCGATTGGCGGTAAAGTCCGCGAGCGTAGATCGCATGATTTGGTGTGATTCCAAAACCAACAGTATAGTCTGGATGAAAGAAGATACCATTAGATTTCTGCAAGGTACAGCAGTGTTTGTTGCTTTGTGGTCTAATTGGAGTGTAACACCTGGAAGACATTTCCGGGTGTTATTTTTATTACTTAGATTACGGAGGGACAAAAAATGAACAGTAAAACGAAAAAAATCACGACAATTGCCATGCTGTGTGCGGTCACTTATGTTGTAATGGTTGTAGGCAGGATCCCGGTTGTGCTATTCTTAAAGTATGATCCATCGGATGTTATCGTTACTCTGGGCGGACTGATATGGGGGCCGATGACTTCCTGTATTGTGTCGGTTATTGTGGCGTCAATTGAAATGATAACAGTAAGTGATACGGGAATTTTGGGATGCATTATGAATATTATTCAAACGCTTTCTTTTGCCTGTACAGCAGCAGTTATTTATAAAAAAAGGCACACGCTGTCAGGGGCTGTTCTTGGACTGGGAGTCGGCTGCCTTGCGATGATTGTTGTTATGCTTATGTGGAACTATCTTGTAACGCCGCTTTATATGGGATATCCAAGAGAAGCTGTGGCAGAATTGCTGATTCCCGTCTTTCTTCCATTTAATTTGTTGAAAGGAGGGCTGAATGCATCTGTTACATTTCTGCTGTATAAGCCTGTTATTACTGCTTTAAGAAAAAGCGGATATGTTGCTGCTTCAGAAAAAGAGATAAGAAGCAGACATGCGGGCATGGTTTTGCTGGCGTCTATTATTATTGCAACCTGTATTCTTTTCATTTTATCAATGAATGGAGTGCTATAACGATCTTTTAAGGGAGGTGCTGTCAATGAAAATAGAGATTGGAAAAGATTTCCCGCAGTATTTTAAACCCTTGTATCCGGAGGAATTTGAGCTGTTTTCCCATTTTGAAGTGACGGCAGGCATACCGACCGTTTTGTTTGCCATTACGACATGGAAAGAAAACGGGCAACCCAATGTCTGTCTTCATTCGTGGAGCTGTTTCCATGGAGATAAGACTGCGTTCTTTGCTGTAATGGGAAATTTGTATCAGCATACGCATACCTATGCCAATATTCAAAGAGAGAAATGCTTTTGTATTAATTTCCTCCCCATAAGTTATTACGATAAATTGGTAGAAACCATTCACCACAATGATATGGAAGAAGACGAATTTGCGGCAGGGGATTTTACTCTTTCCAACGCAAAAACGATTCCAGCTCCGGTAATTGAGGAGGCTTTTATCAATATAGAATGTACCCTGAAAGAGATACAGGATTTAAGCGGTGCGGGAATTGCAGCTATGGTCATTGGGCAGGTGCAGCACATTTCCGTTGAAGAAAACTATGCAGAAGGATATGCACAGCGATATGGAAAAGAAGGATTTATGATGCTGGTGCCGGCACCGCAGAATCTTATCAGCGGAGAGCCGAATCAATCTGCCATTGCCAGTGTTGCCATTGAAAAGTATGATTAACGAAATGGGGTGGACTGAATGAGCGATATTATTTTTGCTGTAATTACAGCGCTTATTTCCATTGCTTTATTCATATATGTATCTTTTACCGCAAGAGGAAAGGGACCGATTTTATCAAATACCTATTTATTTGCAGTTCAAAAAGAAAGAGAAAAAATGGATAAAAAGGCAGAATATCATATGGTTTCGGTTGTCTTTGGCATTTTGGCAGCAATCTTTGCATTTCTGACAGTATATATTATTACAGACTGGAAAATGTGCCTCTATATAGTGTTCATTTTGTTCGCCTGTGTTATAGCATGTGCTATCAAAGAAGCTGTAAAATCTGAAAAAAGCAGATAATTGCACTGTGAACAGCAATATTTATCAGTGAAGCATGGGGCTTAAAATAGTAATGAAGAAAGAAAATGAAAAATATCTGGAAAAGCATAACCACAAAATCTGGTTTGATGAAAAAGCGAATCAGTGGATGACCTATATAGACGAACCCTCTGTAAAAAGGGGGTTCGTTTTGAAAAGACGAAAGGAAAAGGCGTCCCTTGAAAAATTAATCATTGAGCATTATCGTGCGATTGAAGAGCAACCTTGGATTTCTGACATTTTCCATGACTGGTTGACGTTAAAATTTAAGTATGGAGAAATCAGTGAGCAGACAAGAACCAGATATGAAAATGATTTTAGAAGATTTTTCCCGGATGATAATGAAATCTGTATGAAATATATAGCTGATATTACAGAGATAGACCTGGAAATGTTTATCAAGGGAAATATCAAAAAGCATAAGCTGACAAAAAAGACTTATAACGGTTTGAAAATTCTTATAAAGGGAATTTTCCGGCATGCTCGAAAGAAAAAATTGACAGATGTGATTATCTCTGTGTTTTTCGATGAATTAGACCTTTCTAAGAATATTTTTACCATACGGGAAAAGAAAACGGATACTGAAGAAGTTTACAGTGAAGAAGAAATCCCTATTATTAAGGAGTACCTTCTCAAAAAGGACTCTTTGAGGTATCTGGGAATACTTCTGGTGTTTGTGACCGGGCTTAGAGTCGGAGAGCTTGCGGCTTTAAAGCCGGAGGATATACGTCTGAAAGAAAACAGCGGTACAATTCATGTGTGTCGGACGGAAGTGCATTATAACGAGGAAAAAGAACCGGGAAAGAGAAAAAACGTTGTGCGGGTTCAAGAGTTCGCAAAATCTGAAGCAGGAAATAGAAAGATTATTGTTAACAGCTTTGCGGTACAGATTTTACGGCGTATTCAAGAATTGAATGCTGATCCAAAAGAGTTTCTTTTTGAGGAAAATGGGAAAAGGATTAAAATTCAAGGATTTAGCAGAGCATTGAGACGGACTTGTGAAAACCTGGAAATTCCTTTTAGACCAATGCACAAAATCCGAAAGACATACGGAACGACTCTTCTTGACAATCAGGTTTCGGAGACGCTTGTTGCTCATCAGATGGGGCATGCGGATATATCGACAACCAGGAAGTATTATTTTCGCAATAATCAAAGTGAAAAACATAAGATTGAGGAAATAGAAAGAGCCCTTTCAGCTATCTGATACAGCATGAAAAAGGCTCTTTTCTAATTGTGTTCTACCTTGTGTTCCAGTTCATTCCGGACATGAAAAAAACCGCTGAAATTCAGCGGTTTTTAGCAGGGGATGAGAGAATCGAACTCCCGCTAAGAGTTTTGGAGACTCCTGTCATA
>NZ_JAYAZJ010000103.1:0-8894 GCF_037273965.1 Claveliimonas sp.
TGAAAACGCTGTTGTCGCGTCTATCAGAAGCTGGCCGGAATACACAGGAGAAGTAAGCGGTTATACTTATATAGGAGAAGCAGGAGATATTGCCAATGCACGCTTTGGTTATGCAGGATCCGATCCTTACAGCATGGAAGATTTCAGAAATGTTGACAATACAATGTTCAACTATGAAATGATCGCAGATCGCTGGGAATTATGGGGAATCACACCAGATAAAGAGGTGTCCTTCCACTGCGGAACCGGCTGGAGAGCAAGTGAAACCTATTTTTATGCGTATGCATTAGGCTGGGAGGACATTCATGTATATGACGGAGGCTGGTATGAATGGCATAAAATTGCCGACAGTCCGAGAAAAGCTGACGGACTTCCGGATGATGCACCAGAACAGGAACCACAGGAATATTTTATTGTTTCAGAATAAATGGCATTGCCCCTTGTACACCAACGCTATACTTATCGAAAAAGCCTATATTAATATGTCATAAATCTATAAACAATTCTGACAATTCACTTGAATGGAAAAGAATAACCTTTTATAATTCTTATAAACCGAAAGATAAGGAGGAAAGGTTTTATGAAAAAAAGAATTGTGGCAATTTTAATGGCGGCTGCTATGGCATCCGCAATGATTACAGCATGTGGATCAGAAGAAACACAGACAACTTCAGAGGAATCTACAGATTCCGAATCAGGCAGTGAAAGTACGGAAGGGGATTACCAGTATGTGTCTGCCGCTGATGCTGTGTCTGCAGCAAAAGAGGGAGGGACTCATGTATTGGATGTTCGCGAATGGAACAATTATGTGAGCGGAAGAGTAGTAAATTCTGAATGGTGTCCGATTTTCCCTCTGGAAGATGACTCTCTTGTAGAGACAATGACTGCCTATGCAGAAGAAAACTTTGGAGATGACGAAGATATTTATATTATCTGCAACAGCGGACAGCGTGGAGCACAGAAGGCAACAGGTGTTCTGGAAGATGCAGGTATTGACGCTTCCCGCATTTATACAGTAGAAGGCGGGGCGGAGGCTCTGGCAGAGGAGAGTGGCGCGCTTACTACAAATCGTACGGAGGATAGTATTGAGTGGCAGTATGTATCCGGTGCGGAAGCAGTGGAAGCCGTTGGAAATGAAGACATTCAGATTCTGGATGTAAGAGACGATGATACATATGCGCAAGGGCATCTGGAAGGTTCATTGCAGTGCAATCTGAAGGAGATTGAGGATGCAGATGCACAGACTGCTCTCTATGAAATGGCTACATCAGAGATGGATCCGGAGAAACCGGTATATCTTCTGTGCTACAGCGGAAATAACTGTGCAAAGACCGGTATTTCTGTACTGAAAGATGCAGGATATGATGTATCCAATCTTTATATTATTGAAAACGGAGCAAAAGATGCTGATGTAGCGGCTGCTTTTGTGACAGAGTAGTATTAATTTGGGACGTAACACTTTTAAAGTTTGTTACGTCCCAAATTGCATTAAACGGTGTCCCAAATTGCGATTAAGGGTGGGTTTTTTTGAGTTCCTGATATAATCTTGCGATGGGAAGCCCCACGACGTTATTGTAATCGCCGCGGATTCCTTTTACATGAACCGCGAATTTTCCCTGGATCCCATAAGCGCCGGCTTTATCCATAGGATCGCCGGTAGCAATATAGCTTTTCAGATCTTCTCTTGAAATGGGATAAAAAGTAACTTCTGTACATTCGCAGAAGCTGCAGGTATGATACCTGCCGCCTCGGCGGGATAGAAGGGAAACTCCGGTATATACCTGATGTGTACGATCTGAAAGCATGGAAAGCATGTCCATAGCTTCCAATTCATCTTCAGGTTTTCCGAGAATTTCGCCCCGATAAACAACCACTGTGTCAGCGCCGATAACGGTAAAATCTCCGTCAAGAGAGGGAACCAGTTTTTTGTAAACATCATCTGCCTTTTGAAAAGCCAGATCCATGACTGCTGCCGCAGGATCCTCCACAGTGATTTTTTCATCCGTATCTGACGGGTAAACTTCAAAGTCTATTCCTGCCTGTTTCAAAAGTTCTTTTCGGCGGGGTGATGCAGATGCAAGTATGTATTTCATCATATTTTCAACCTCGTTCTTTCCTGTTTTTCGAAAAAATTCTTCCGGCCCTTGTTCTTGCCAACGGAAGAGTTGTCCTCTATAATGTCTATTATAAAATAAAAATGAAAGGGAGGGAATACCCTGTGTATATCAGTGAAATTACGACAACAGTGCCTGACAATGTAAAAGAAAGAGCGCCGCTGGAACAGGAAGTGTATAAGGTTTTTACAAAACTGGGAATTAAATTTGAGCGGGTTGACAATGATGCGGCTTCCTCCATGGAGGAATGTGCCGAAATAGGAGAAGTGCTTCAGGCGCCGGTCCGCAAGGACGTTTTTTTGTGTAATCAGAAGAAGACGTCATTCTTTCTGCTTTTAATGCCGGACGATAAAGCCTTTGATACCGCATCTTTCAGCAAAAAGCTGGGAGTTTCTCATATGTCTTTTGCACCGCCGGAACTCATGGAAAAGCATATCGGATGTACGCCGGGATCAGCCAGTGTAGTGGGGCTTTTAAATGATGAAGATGACTATGTGCAGCTGATTATTGATAAGGAAGTGGCGGAAGCGGAGTGGTTTGTCTGCAATACCGGTATCAATACAACCCATCTGAAATTTAAGACTCAGGATCTGCTGAAAAAATTCCTGCCTTATACCCATCACAGACCAAGGATCGTTGATCTGTAGAAAACAGGCAATCAGTTTTTAAAAAGAAAAGAGGCAGAGCCGGTACAAAGGCAGCGAATATTCCCAATATTCATATTTGCCTCTTTGTACCAGCTCTGCCTTTTATAATGTTACCTTTACTTCCATACCGTTCACTTCCACCTGATCATCTACAGGGATCACAAGGCATTTCCGCCCGTCGATCATCTGAATATCTACCAGATCTGTGCGTTCAGGATTCACGTTAATGACAATGTCCGGCGTCCTGATGTTAAATTTCTTTGTATTTGTCAGATTGGAGGCAAGAAGAGAAGTTTTGGCCCCCACAGTCTCGTCAAAGTCTTTTTCGAAATCTTCCAGCTTTTCATCCGGCACACCGCTTAAAGAAAAAAGGCGTTTCATTTCCTGTTTCCCCAGTTCAAGAGGTTCCTCCGCCTCCTTATTTTCTTCGATTAAAGTATTGAGATTTTCATGGATGTTCCGTATGACAGTATATTCACAGTCATCCCCCAGCGTTTCTTCAATGACAGCCTGGAAAGATTCCTTCTGGCATCCGGCGCTCATCACTTCTGTGCAGCCAAGTACCTGTTCAAGGAAGGTATCCTGAAGTTCTTCCGGTTTTTTAGAGTAGTACAGGACGCTATGTATGTCATCGGCCCGGTCATGGAAGGCAGGAAACAGAAAACCGTTCGCCGGTACATTGACGATCCAGTCCCGGATACGATCCTCAATGCTGTTGTGCTCTGCATTGTAACACAGTCCGGCTTTGGAAAGATTTACCGGGCAGATGCTGCAGAGAATATAATCGTAGACGGAATCTGAAGCATCAAACATTTCCGTTCCGTCGGAAGCTTTTCCAGGCACATCGTAGGCGGCATGGATCAGCAGGATAAGATAGTGTTCGGCAAAGTCATAGTTCTCGATCACTTTGTCATAGAACTCAGAAAGAAGCATATCGTCCGTCAGACGGCTGTCCCGAAGCTGCAGCAAAAATTCCTGAGTTCCGCCGCTTTTTTCCTGTTCCAGCGGGAATTCCATGTTGATGAGATTTTTTCCGACAGTGCCGGAGAGAGTCTTTTTGAAAAGATCAAAATATTTAAAAGCTTCCTCTTCCGGCAGAGAGAGGAACGCCTCTTTAAATTCCAGTTTCTTTTCCTTGTCCCCGTCCACATAGCAGCCGCAGAGTCTTGTGATCGCACAGTTCTGAGGTGAGAATTGTTTACGGATTTCAAGGACTTCCTTTTTATTCATATACAAAACCCCTTTTCATTTACCTGTTTTTCCCCCATGTACGGGGAAAATGACAGGAATAATCTTAGCATATTGAAGGTGAATTTACAATATATTGTTAACAGACGACTAGGCTAAGGAGAGGTAAGAATGAAAAGAGTCCTGGCAGCGCTGGTATGTGCTTTTTTGCTCATACAGCAGGCAGGAGAAGTCCAGGCGGCAGGTATCCTGCAGTTTGAAGAAGAAACGGATGCGATACAGAATACAGAGAATACAGAAGCAAAAAAAGATAAGGTAAGCGCTCCGTCGGCGCTTCTCATGGAAGCATCCACCGGGAAAGTGATTTATGAAAAAAATGCAGATGAGCAAAGGCATCCTGCAAGTGTAACAAAGATTATGACCCTTCTTCTCATTTTTGATGCATTAGAAGAGGGGAAGATCTCTCTGGAGGACAAAGTAACGGTCTCAGAGTATGCGGCCTCTATGGGAGGATCCCAGGTGTTTCTGGAACCGGGAGAAGAGCAGACTGTCGATACGATGATCAAATGTATTGCCGTAGCCAGCGCAAATGACGCTTCCGTGGCCATGGCGGAATTTGTCTGGGGAAGCGAGGAAGAATTTGTAAAACATATGAATGAGAGAGCGAAGGGCCTGGGCATGGAAAATACCAGCTTCGTAAATTGCAATGGTCTGGACACAGAAGGGCATCTGACAACAGCAAGAGATATTGCTCTGATGTCAAGAGAATTGATTCTTACATACCCGCAGATCCGGGATTACGTCACGATATGGATGGAAAATATTACTCATACAACGGCAAAGGGTGCCAGTGAGTTCGGGCTTGCAAATACGAACAAACTAATCCGGCAGTACGCCTATGCTACCGGGCTGAAAACAGGCTCCACAGGGGAAGCCGGATTTTGCATGTCAGCGACAGCTGAAAAAAATCAGATGCAGATGATAGCGGTGGTCATGGGAGCCAAAGATTCCAAGTCAAGATTTCAGGATGCAGTTACACTTTTGGATCACGGATTTGCATCCTGTGTCAAGTATACGGATGACGGTCTGGAGGGAATGAAACCGGTAAAAGTAGAAGGAGGGATGAAGGATCAGGTGCCAGTGAAGCAGAAAGAATCGTTCTCTTATATTGATACAGAAGGGGCAGATCTGACAGCGATTGAAAAGGATTACCAGACAGTTGAAAAGTTAAAGGCTCCTGTAAAGACAGGAGAGAAGGCAGGAAGCGTTGTCTATAGGCTGGAAGGGAAGACGATTGGAAGCATTGATGTTATTACAGTGGAAAATGTCAGAGAAGCGACTTATACAAGTATACTTGAAAAGGTTTTGAAGTCATTTTTTATCGGATAAACTTTACAATTGCCGGGGAATAATTATATAATCAGTATACATATATCATTCAATACACAGCGCCAGCAAAAGGAGAAAAAGGTTTTGGGCGTTTTTCTCCTTTTTGATTGCGCACTGATATTAGGGAAAACGGCAAAGGAGAGATTAAAATGAAACTTGCATCAATGATCGATCATACAATACTGAAACCAGAAGCAGGCAAAGAGCAGGTGGAAACAATATGCCGGGAGGCCAGGGAGTATGGTTTTGCATCTGTATGTGTAAATTCATCCTATGTACCACTGTGTGCAGAACTTTTAAGGGATACTGAAGTTAAGGTATGTACAGTGATCGGATTCCCTCTGGGGGCAATGTCAACGGCGGCAAAAGCAGCGGAAGCCCGCCAGGCTATTTTTGACGGAGCGGAAGAACTGGATATGGTCATTCATATCGGGATGCTGAAAGATGGGAACAATGAATATGTAGAGCAGGATATTCATTCTGTCGTGGAAGAAGCCAGAGGGAAAGCAGCTGTGAAAGTGATCATTGAAACATGCCTGCTTTCGGAAGAAGAGAAAGTAAGAGCCTGCCTGCTGGCGAAAAAGGCGGGAGCAGATTATGTGAAAACGTCCACCGGATTCTCTACAGGCGGTGCTACAGCAGAGGATATTGCCCTTATGAAGAATACGGTTGGAAAGGACATGAAAGTAAAGGCTTCCGGAGGAATCCGCACCAGGGAAAAGGCGGAGGAAATGAGAAAGGCGGGAGCTGACCGGATTGGTACAAGCTCTGGAATTCGGATTGTGGAGGAAATGTGATGAAAAACTTCCTGGCAGGAGCAACGGTGGCATGCATCCTGGCAAGTGCGGAGATACTTCGGGAGCTTCACACTTTTGAGGTGCGCCATTACAGTATTCCTCTTCCAAAAATGAAAAAAGAAGAGAAAAGAAAAGTTTTGTTTTTGACAGATCTTCACGGGAAAGAGTACGGAAAAGAGAATAGAAGACTGATAAAGAAAATCCGGGAAGAGAAGCCGGACTATATACTCATCGGCGGAGATATGCTGACAAGGACAAAAAAAGAAACAGAGCAGAAAGCTTTACGACTTTTTTCTCATCTTGCCGGTATTTGCCCGGTCTATGCGGCAAACGGAAACCACGAACAGAAAATGAAAGAGAACCTGGAAGATTATGGAAGTCGTTATGAAAAATACAAAGAAGCGGTAAAAAGTACAGGGGTGCATCTGCTGGAAAACGATTCCGTCAGCCTGCATTTTGGGGAACAGCCGGTAAAAGTCACCGGTCTGGAGATCCCTCTGTCCTGTTACAGCCGGGTGAAGAGGGAGGAGCTGCGGATTTCACAGATTTCAGAGAGAGTCGGAGTATCTGAAAAAGAAGAATACCAGATTCTGCTTGCCCATAATCCGGCCTTTATCTCACAGTATTGGGAGTGGGGGGCAGATCTTGTGCTGTCCGGACATCTTCATGGAGGAATCGTCCGAATCCCGGGAATCGGCGGCGTTATTACGCCGCAGTTTAAGCTGTTCCCAAGATATTCCGGAGATATGTATCAAAAAGACGGACATATTTCCGTTGTCAGCAAAGGGCTTGGGACCCACACGGTCAATGTCCGTCTCTTTAATCCGGCAGAACTGACTGCCGTTACTTTTTATGGAAGCAAGTCCCCGGATTAAGGGGTGTGTACGCGAAAAACGCCTACGCCAAGAGCGCCCGGGCCTGTATGACAGCCGATGCTCATAGTGAGAGGGTAGTGGACAATTTCCATGTCCGGGAAATATTCCTGGAAACGCTGCTTCCAGGAGGCGAATTCCTCCTCCGGCATGAGAGTTTCGGCCATGCCGACTTTTAAAAGTCCTTTCTCTTTCAGAGGAAGAAAACGGGTATCCATATCGTGCTGTACTGCTTTGCACATGGTGCGGAAAGCGGACTTCATTCCCCGTACTTTGGCAAAAGCATCCAGCTTGTCGCCTTGAATAGTAAGAACGGGCTTCAGATTTAATACAGTTCCAATCGCGGCAGCGGCAGGGGTGACTCTGCCGCCTCTTTTCAGATATTCCAATGTATCTACTGCAATGTAGATACTGGCATCCAGGGATTCCCTCTCAAGTGTTTCCTGAATCTGCCTGCCGGATAATCCTTCAGCGGCAAGATCACAGGCGTCCAGAACAGACTGCATCTGCGTGACGGAAATCCGATGATTATCCACCACATGTACCCGCCCTGCAAAAGGTTCGTCAGAAGCCAGCATAGCTGCATTTGCGCAGGAATTGGAAAGTCCGCTGGACATGGGGATATACACGATTTCATCATAGGATTTCAGGAGGGCTGTCCACATACTGATCACATCCCCCGGAGAGGGAAGGGATGTGCTGACTTTGGAACCGCCGGAAAGTTTCTGGTAAAACGTATCCGTTGTGATACTGGTTCCTTCAAAAAAGATCTCTCCGTCAATTAGTACGGGCATAGGAATAATATGAATATTCGGGCGGGGTTCACTGCCTGGCATAATTCCACAGTTACTGTCCGTCATGATTGCTATTTCTGACATAAAAATCTCCTTTTGACTGTAATCTTAACAGGTGTTAAAATTATAGCAAAACGTATATGGAATCTCAATTGACAAAACCTGCTATTTGTAAGTTATTTATACAAAATAAGGAAAGTGTAAAATGGAAGACAAGCGAATCACAAAAACAAAAAAGAATTTAAAATATACATTAGTTGATATGCTGGCAGAGCAGCCTTTTGAGAAGATCACCATTACTGAGCTCTGCAGCCGCACAGAAATCAGCAGGATTACTTTTTACTCTCACTATAGTGATAAATATGCCCTTGTGGATGAGATGTTTCAGGATATGATAGTTCTCGGGACAAAGGAATATGAAAAAAAGCAAAATGAAACGAATCCTGACCGTAATGAAATAAAGAGCTACTGCAATATTCTGGATAGTATCCTGGATATATATTATGGAAATTTTGATTTTTTCCGTCACACAGCTCCGGATAAAAACCCTTATTTGGCTTTCGCGCTTTATAGTATTATTCTGGAAACAGTGGAAGGACATACAAGGCGGATGGAATCGCGTACGCCCTTGAAATATTCCGCGAAAAAGATTGCGGGATTTCTTTGCTATGGAATGATCGGATTTATTAACGAAAGTCACGAAGAAAAGGTTCCTGTAGAACAGATACGGGAGGAGGCAAGGGAACTGCTGGTAGGAGTCCTGGGTTCGAAAGCCCTGATTCGCCTGTAGAAAACAGAGGGAGATTTTCGCCAGGAGAAAAAGATATTGTATAAAGACAAAAAGTCCGATATAATAGGATGGTTAGAAAAAGGGCGGAGGATTTATGGGTATACCGGTTAAGCTTCAGGTGTTTGAAGGTCCGCTTGACCTTCTCCTTCATCTGATTGATAAAAATAAAATAGATATCTATGATATACCGATCGTGGAGATCACCAATCAGTATATGGAATACATTCGGGCTATGGAAAAGGAAGATTTGAATGTTATGAGTGAATTTCTCCTCATGGCAGCTACTCTCCTGGACATCAAATG
>NZ_JAYAZJ010000104.1:0-6118 GCF_037273965.1 Claveliimonas sp.
TGAGCAGACGGGAGATACTTTTCTGGTAGAGGCTGCAGGATATGAGTGTGAATTTACAAAGGAAGAGATTGTGGAAGTCACATTGCTTGACAGGATACCGGAGGACAAGTTCATCCGGACAAACGGCGGCAGTACGGAAGATTATGATATCGGTCACTTTAAGGGGAAGGAGACAGGAAAATGCATGCTGTTTCTTGACAAAGAGAGCGGCCCTGTTTTGGAGATCCAGTTAAAGGATGAGAAAATTTTTGTTGCCGGAAATGAGGAGGAAGATACAAAAAGCTGGTATGAGATGCTGTCCTTATAAAATCCTTATACTTATGGCTTACACTGTAAAAGAAAACAAAACAGTGTTTAGCGATAAGGAGGATTTTATATGGAAACGGTTATTTTAGAAACGAAATCGTTGACAAAGACATATTTGAGAGGACAGGAAAAGGCGCTTGACCGTGTTTCGATCCAGATTCCCCAGGGGTGTGTCTATGGGCTTCTGGGACCAAACGGTGCCGGGAAGTCCACTTTGTTAAAGGTTATTTCCGGCATGATAAGACCGGATTCGGGAGAAGTTAGATTTTGTCAGAAGAAGTGGACGAGGGGAAGCGTAAAAGAGATCGGAGCGCTGATTGAGACGCCGCCAGTTTATCCCAATCTGACGGCCAGAGAGAATCTGAGTGTAAGAGCTGCTGCTTTTGGTATATCCGAAGAGCGCATAGAAGAAGCTCTGGAGATCGCGGAAATTCAAAATACAGGAAGAAAGAAAGCAGGGCAGTTTTCCCTGGGAATGAAGCAAAGGCTTGGAATCGCGGCAGCGCTTTTGAATCATCCGAAGCTTTTGATCCTGGATGAACCCACAAACGGTCTGGACCCCATCGGCATACAAAAGCTTCGGGAAATGCTCCGGGGATTTACAAAGAAGGGGATTACGGTACTGGTGTCCAGCCATATTCTGGATGAAGTAAACAAGACGGCAGACTATATTGGGATCCTGTCAGAAGGGATGCTGAAATATCAGGGCGGCATGCCGGGAAAAGACCAGCTGGAAAAGCTGTTTATGAAAGTGGCGGCAGGCGGCCAGGGGATGGAAACAGGCAGCCAGCTGATGGAAGGAGGCGAGGCATAATGGAACAGGTCTTCCTTCTGTATCGTGCGGAAAAACTAAAATACCGCCACAGTCTGTCCGGGAAGCTCTGGATCTTGTTTCCCTGTCTGACGCTTCTGATGGCTTATGGGCTGGCGGCCAACTATGGAACGGTCGACAGTTATAACTGGTGGTATATCGGGATTTTGCCTGGATTTCTGACGCTTTACTGCTGTATGTCCCAGGAGAAAGAGAAGAAGATCAGGAACCAGGCGGTGCTTTTAACAGCAGAAGATTTAAAGAAGGCGTGGGACGCCAAGACCCTTAATGCTGTAAAGTATGTGGCCGCCGCCAATGTGCTGCTGGTATCCTGTTCATTTTTGCTGGGAAATATTGTGATGCCTCTTTTGCAGCAGGAACAGGTTATCTATGTGTCGGCGGGGCAGAATGTCCTTGCGGCTTTAGTGATGATTCTTGCCAGCCTGTGGCAGATCCCCCTCTGCCTTTGGATGAATCGGAAGATAGGAATGCTTCCAACGCTGGCAGTCAATATGGCGCTGAACACATCAGGATGCCTCACGGCTGTCACCGGCCTTTGGATGCTGAATCCATGGGGGATTCTTCCAAGGATCATGTGTCCGGTTATCGGAATCCTGCCAAACGGTCTTACGGCACATCCGGGAAATACAGGCTATATTCCGGGGATTACGGATCCGGCCAGCCTGTTTATTGGAAGTTTCATCTGCCTTGCGCTTTTTGTTATCCTGTGGGCTGCAACAAGAGTCTGGTATGACAGAAAGGGGGCGGAAGCGCTGTGAGAATGTTTGCGGGCCTTTTAAAGGCAGAATGGAAGAAACTTGCCCATACGCCGGTTTTCTGGATTCATGTGATTCTGCCGGTTTTAGGGGCGGCGGTTTTTCTGCTCTATGATTTTTTTGCCGGATGGAATGCAAGAAGTGAGGTCCAGATGTATCTGGAAGTGCTCTCCGGAGTCTTTCCTTTCCTTGCCGGGATCATATGCGGGCAGGCGGCGGAAATGGAGCTGCAGAGCGGATATCAGAACTTTCTGTGTCTGCCCTGCCCAAGGCCGGTGGGACTTTTGGCAAAATGGACAGTCCTGATGGCAGGCGCCCTTTTTTCTTCCCTGGTGGCAGTGCTTGGATTTGGCCTGGTATACCGCCTCTTTCCGGAGGGGGATGTCTGTTCCCTTTCAAGTTACCTGGCAGTTGCCCTTGTCATGTGGGCGGGACAGGGGATCGTCTATCTTCTGCATCTGTTTCTTGGATTTCAGTTTGGAAACGCGGCCTCTGTCAGTGTCGGCGTTGTAGGAACGATCGCTGCTTTCCTTATGATGACAGGACTCGGCCAAGGGCGCTGGATGTTCTTTCCCCACGCATGGAGTGAAAAATGGTGTGATTTTATGCTGGCATTGACTTTTGCAGGGGATACAGGAGCCATTTCTATTCTGAAAAGCAGTCCATGGCAGCATTTGCTTTTGATCTGTACGATTATTTTTGTTGGCCTTGGAACGGCCATTCTTCTGTGGGTTACATTTTTTGAAGGGAGAAAAAAGGAATGACAGTAAAGGTTTTGGCTATTGACGATGAGGAGGGGATCTTAAAGGTGATCCGGCGCGCGCTGGAGCGGGAAGGATATGAGGTGGATACTCTTTCTGATCCGTTAAAGGCAGACTTAAGCAGCCCGGGGAATTACGACCTTATTCTCCTGGATGTCATGATGCCGGGGATGGATGGTTTTGAACTTCTAAGAAAGATCCGGGAGAAGGCAGACTGTCCGATCCTCTTTCTTACTGCCCGGACAGGGGAGGAGGACGTTATGACGGGACTTGGTCTGGGAGCGGACGATTACATCCGCAAACCCTTTGGGATCGGAGAGTTAAGAGCAAGAGTAGAGGCGCATATCCGAAGGGAAAACAGACAGAAGCATCACGCAGTGGCAATTGGAGAGACAAAGTTTTATCTCAAAGAAAAGAGGCTGCTTTGCAAAGAGCAGGAGATTTTTCTTACAAAAAGCGAATATGAAATCTGTGAATATCTGGCCCTTCATCAGGGACAGGTGTTTTCAAGAGAAAGGATTTATGAGTATGTCTTTGGATTTGACGGGGAGGCGGACAGCTCCGCCATCACAGAGCATGTGAAAAATATCAGGGCAAAATTTCGGATGACAGGACTGGAACCGATAGAAACAGTATGGGGGATCGGATATAGATGGAAAGGATAAAAAGAAAGAAAAAAAGATTGTATGCTATGTTTATTTCCTTTTTGTTCCGCTTTGGGATCCTTGCGATCGGACTGGCAGGACTTACAGCGGTCGTCTATATGGTTACGGTCCATGCAGGGGTAGTACGCCTGCCAAGCTATGAGCTGGATAAGATTACAAGAGCAGAAGGGGAGATCAGGTCAGGGGACAGAGTGGAAGAAAAGCTTTTGCCCGACACATGCAGATATGGCGTTTTTGAAAAAGACGGGACCTATGTTTATGGAAATCTCTCTAAGGAGGAGCAGGAAGGATTGTGGAAAAGTCAGATGCAGTCATCCCCTGCTCTGATCTATGGTTCCTATTGGAAGGTGATCGAGAAAGAAAACGGGCTGACTGCCCTTGTGGAGTATCAGGTGATAGCCAAATTCTCTAATCCGTTCCTTCGTTCCGTCTTTCCAAATGCAGAACTTTTATTTGTCGGCGCCTATTTCCTTATGTTTTTTGGGACGGCAGTGGCGCTGGCGAAAAGGCAGGGAAAATATCTTCAGAAGAGGCTGAATGTATTGAAAGAAACAGCGGAGCGGGTAGAGAGAGAGGATCTGGATTTTGAGCGGGAATACTCGGATATTCAGGAAGTCGATCATGTACTTGGGGCCCTTTATCAGATGAAGGAGGCGCTTCAGAAGTCTTTGAAGGAACAGTGGGATATCAAGAGACAGAAGGAGGATCAGATTGCTTCCCTTGCCCATGATATCAAAACGCCCCTTACGATCATCCGGGGAAATACAGAGCTTTTGCTGGAAGAAGAAACAGAGGAAGAAAAAAGAGAGTGGGATCAGGAAATTCTGGACAGTGTCAGGGAGATTGAAAGATATTTGCAGATTCTGCAAAGAACGATCCGACAATTTGACGGTGAGCCAAACAGAGGATCCAAAGACGGACAGGAAGAGAAGAAGGAAGAGCAGAAAAACTTCCCGGCTTCTTTCTGGATACAGGAGATCTGCGAGAGGGCACAGGCCCTGGGAAGAACGAAAAAACTGCAGATCTGCTGCAGGGCTGCGGATACAGATAAGATGATATATGGGAGAAAAGAAGAGTGCAGCCGGGCGCTTTGGAATATACTTTCCAACGCAGTGGATTTTTCTCCTCGAGGAGGGGAACTGCTTATTGAGATAAAGGAGAGCGGAGAATTTCTTGCAGTTACTGTGACTGACGACGGACCGGGATTTACAAAAGAAGGGCTTGCTCATGCTACGGAACAGTTTTATCAGGCCGATAAGAGCAGAACCCGGAAAGATCATTACGGCATGGGACTTTACATTGCTTCCGAAATTATGAAAGAATACAAAGGATTCCTCCAATTGGAAAACGAAGAGGGAAGAGGAGGAAAGGTCAGCCTCTATTTCCGGTGTGTATAGGAGACATTTGAGGCGTTTGGCGCTGGATTTGTGACAAAGTCACGGAAAAGACCTGCAAAACAGGATATACTATCCACAGAAAAGAAAGAGGAGGATACAAGATGAAACTGTTTACAAAAGCACCGGAGAAATCTATACAGGAATATATAAAAGAAGCAAAAGAAAAGGAGGGGAGCATTTTTCTGGATGTACGTACGCCGGAAGAGTACGAGGAAGGGCATCTGGAAAACAGTTTGAATCTTCCGCTGCATGAACTGAAAAAGATTGATGCGCTCATTCCGGATAAAGACGCACATGTGTACATTTACTGCTTAAGCGGCGCCCGCAGCAAAAGGTCTGCAGCTCTCATGGGACACATGGGATATACTCATGTAACAGATATGGGAGGGATCATGGGAACCGACGTGCAGCTGGTTCATTGATTCGCAGGACTCCATGCCGGGAAAATAAAATATCTGTAAAAAATGTGACCCGGTTACAGAAAAAAAGTTCAGATGGTGTATAATAAAGAAAAAAATAAAATTAAGATATAAAATTTGTTTCCGCAATTTAAGCGGAGCATACAGCAGAAAGGAAGGATAGATATGGCAGCATTACATTTCACAAAGGACAATTTTGAACAGGAAGTTTTAAAATCCGACGTACCGGTACTGGTGGATTTCTGGGCAACCTGGTGCGGACCGTGCCAGATGGTACTGCCCATCATCGAGGAGCTGGCAGATGAACTTCAGGGAGTAAAGATCGGAAAAGTCAATGTAGATGAAGAGATGGAACTGGCAAAACAGTACCGTGTTATGTCCATTCCCACACTGATCGTCTTTAAAAACGGAGAAAAAGCGGAGATGTCAGTGGGAGCCAAGTCAAAAGAAGAGATCAAGGCTATGCTTGGCGTATAAACAAAGCGGAAAAATGCAGCCGGGGATTTTGTAAGGAATCCCCGGTTTTTTCGATGGAAAGGAAAGACCGTTCCTTACCTAAAGAGGCAGAAAAAGGATTTATGGTGACAGAAGGAGGAGAGTTTATGACAGACATTGCAGGAATGTTAGATGAATTGCAAAGACGTGCACATAAAGAGCCGCAGCTGAAAAGAAAGCTTCTCGCCACGAGAAAGGAGAAGGATCCGGTTTCTGCATTTTGCAGAACATGCAGGGAACTGGGGTATGAGATTTACGAGATGGAGCTGATCTGTGCAGGGGAAGAGTTCTATGCTTCCATGAAGAGAAGCACCAACGGCGGCGGAGAAAATTCTCCCATGCTGGATGGGGAAGATGATTTTTATGAATTGTTTTTTGCAGGACTGTAACCCGCGGAGCGTTTTATTTAATAGGGAAAGAAAATTCCTATTAAATAAAAAAGTGTCTTCGACACTTCAACTCCCCCGCCCCTCAATCTTGAGGGGATT